>NZ_JBIDFF010000003.1:0-141487 GCF_046635645.1 Gilliamella sp. BG2 | reverse complement strand
ATGGGTCTAATAATATATGGTCGATTGTTTTATGGGTATGAGGTTTGCACACCATTAATATGGTGGTGTTGAGTGAAGAGCGTGAAAAGTTATGTACCACTACCCCTTGTAAATGTGCCCAGTCATATTCTTTTATGCGTTTTTTATTAGGATGCAAAAAGGTTAGCGGATTACGTAACACTTTAAAATTAAAAAAATAGCTTTCATTGATATACACTTTACCCGTTTTACGGTTAAAAATAATGGGGCTACCTCGGCGTGTAAAAAGGTTTTGATAGAATTCAGGGATAATAAATATATATAAAGCAACTAAAGAAGCAATTAATATCACGATGAAATTAATCATCAAGAAAGTTTCTTTTCTTAATGCTAATTCTAAAATTAAATTTATAGATAAGTAGATTAATGGTATTGAAAGGACAAAAAGAACAAAAAGCATGGATAAGTAAAATATTTGATCTGATAAAGTTTTACGAATAAAAGCACAGTAGTTATCATTGGCATATAGAAGACGCTGATCCGCCCCCGTTAAATAGTTACCGCCTTTTTCTAAATCGCTTATCCAACCAAAAATTTGGGGTTGATATTGTGATGGCATTGTTCTGTTCCTTATTTTAAATTTTATTGTTTTTAGTCACGATTAATGGCACGTCTTCACGGTTATTGTATTGAATAATAATTTGATATTTTACAATATTAAACACACCTATCGTGCCAGCGATCCATTTATTGATAATGAGCCCATTTTGAACAGGCTTGTCGCTATTGGTTATTGTTTTATCAGTAAGATGATTAGCCGATGTGGTTAAAGTAAATTCGTCTGGCTCGTCAATTTTGCTATAATCGGGTATTGGGAGCCTAGTCAGTATATCGATATTACGATCGTACTTTTCGAAATAGGCTTTTTTATCCGTCCAAATAAGATTTAGGTCACCATAGTTTTTGCTGATGGCTAATAACGCTATTTGTTGCGAGGTGATACGGTATTTTAGATCGATATATTTTTCGGGTAGTGGGTCTGGCTCGCTTTTTAGATTTGGGTAATCATTAATAAATAAGCGAATCATGGCGATTGCAGTTTCATTTTGATTGTATTTGGCAAAATCGGGAATATCCAAATAAAAATAGATATGCCGTTGAAATTGATTTGGGGCATCGGGCATTGGTGTTGATGATGGTGCATGATATAGCGGTTTTAAACGAATAAAGGTTTGAATATTATAGACTATAATCGCATAGTCGTTGAGCGCTAAGCCAAAACCCGCGTGAGTGCTGTATTCATCTTCGTGATAGGCTTGATAGCCTAAATAATCCAATTCTTCTTGCTTACCAAAGCAACAACGGTTTAACCAGTGCTGAATAGCAGTATAGTTATCGTACTTTTTACTAAACATAATCGCAATTGAACCACCAATCATTAAAATAGCCCCCACAATCACAGTTATCCATGAACCTGCTAATGCTACTATAACAGCACCAAAACCTAATGCAATAGAACCACCGACCCTCATTTGAAAATATAAGTTATCCTCCATATTCATCATATCAAACGAGCTTTTTAACTCGCCAATCGCTTCTAATACCGTGATTGCCGCTGTTGCTCCGGCAACGGTTTTAGAAATTATGGAATTGAACCTAAGCTTAGCTTCTATTTTTGTTACATCTTTACCTGCTTTAATCGCTTCAGCCATTTGCATATTGAGTTTGATATTTTTATATTGGCTACTTAGATCGATACCGGTTAGTACCAGTGACACCAGATCTTTAAGCATTTGCCCTTTTAGTTCGGTTTCACCGTTACCTTCTTTCACTTCATCCCATTCTTTAAGCATATCGCTAATGTTTATTAGGGTAAGGGTGCCTAATATACCGCTCACCGCAAGATTGATACCAAAAGTTATTTTTCCCGTTTTGACGTTTTGATTAGCGGTTTGTAAGTCTATCTCATTATAGATACGTTCTAATTCATGTTGCGCTATGTCTATTATGCCTCCTGCTTTTGATATTTTTTCGTTTATTTTAGCTTTAGCTCGCTCTAGGGCTTTATCACTGATTTTGCGTAATTTATCAGTGATTGACGCTTTGCCTTGATTGACTTTTTCTATGTTTTCAAGCAGTGTTTTTTGTTTATGGATTAATTTGAAATAATCTTTATACTTTTGCTCCATAAATTGTTTTAAGCTGTATGGGCTTAATGTGCCATTAGTGCCGTTGATAAAGTCAACAAACAAGGCTTTACTGGCTTTATCAGGAAAGCACAGAGTAAATTTCGCTTTTTGCATTTTGCCCAAGTCTGTTTTAATTGGCTTTTCATCAATATCAAAACTTTCTAAAAAGGCAAGCTCGTGCGGGTGATAGACACCACGATGATAAAAACCGCGATGCATTTGGGTTAATAGATTTTGAATTTTTACGATATTTTCTGGTCTAATCTGCACGTTTATTTCAACCGGTAGTGCCCCTAGTCTGGCAAGTTCATCAAATGCATTAAGCCGCATCCAGTGCGATTTTATCGGTTTAAGTAAGGTGTCTTTAGCCAGTGTTGCCTGTTTTTTGAGTGCCGTGCGGTTAAGTAAACTTTCACTATATTTGGTTGATGCGTGAGTTTGTTGTGTTGAATTAGCAAGGTTTGATAATTCTTTATTTACTGCTTCAAGGCTTTTATTCAATTCCTTATTCTTAGTTTCATAAGCTTTTTTTTCGCGCCTGAGTTTTTCTTGTGCTACGGGATCACTCACTGGAATTTGTTTTTTTTGTTGTTCAAGCTCGTCAATTTTTTGTTTATTTTGTTCAATTTTAGCTTCTAGCTCGGCTTTGTTTTTTTCTAATACACTTTTTTTATCGTTTAGATCTTTATCCCCCTTTTTTTCTGCAATTGTTGTAGAAACTGTACCAATAAACTCCGTTGCTTTTGATAACCAATCCTTTGGTGTTATCAATTCGTTAGTTTTTAAGTCTACATAGACCTTTTCGTCACGATCTATTCCTTTAGAGTTGTTATATTCGGTGATGTAATAGATACTTTCAGGATTACTGAGCAGCTCATCCCATAGGGCACTGTCTTGATCGAGTTTAATTTCGGAATGAGTGGTATCGACTAAAATAGATCCAATTTCTGATGCGTGCGCCAATCGCGTCGTTTCGGTGCTAAAATCAAATTCACGTTGCCAAAAATGATTGGTGTTAACGCTTTTGGGTTTGGTTTTGCTAAATTGCGAGACAATGCCTTGTTTACCAAATAACCAACGCAAATAGGTAAAGTAGTCCTGCGACCACTCTTTATGATAATCAACTACTTCTTTATAGGCTGTTTCTAATTTCCCTTTGAAGGTATCAACTTTACCTTGATCTACACAGCTATCAAAATCATTCAGTACTTTGGTTTTATCTTCGCTCAATTTGCCGATTTTTTGGTGCATTCTCGCAGATGTTGGAATACCATTATAGCCGATGGTGTCATTGCCTGAATTTTTTACTTTTTTTATTTCTTCTTTTACGCGAGCGATTTCACGATCAAACGAAGTTACAATTGAAGTTCGGTACTGCTCCATTAACTGTAAAATTACCCGCTTTTTAAACATTACTGGTTGATAATAATTAAATTGATTTTTCAATACTGGGTTGATCGTCTGGATCATGTTTTTTGCTCGTTGTTCATAGATTTTGGTTGCTTTATCTAAATCGTCAAAACCATCGATTAATTCTTCTGCTAAATTCACTTCATCTGTGGTTAATGGTTTTTCGTTAAACATATGCAGGTGCGATACCCGTTGCGAGTTAAGCTCTTCGGCGATACCGAAGGTGTCTTCTAATACTACACCACAAGATATTGGCCTATTGCCCTGATATAGAAGGTTTGCGTGATTGGCAAATTTTTGCCTTTGGCTTTTTAAACTAGTAAAAGCATGGACTGATTTAAAATTCTCCAGACCTCGCTCTCCAAAACGAAACTCAAGCACTTTGCTTTTATCATTATCATCATGTTCATGACTATAACCAAAAATATCTTTAAACGGTACCGCTCGTTTGCCCGTTGCCTCAGACGGTGAGTCTTTGAGTTTTTGTATATCAATTTTGGTAAAACGCGATAACACTTGGCTATCTTGTTCTTTTAGGTAATCGTCAAGAGTCTTTTTAGGCCAAGGTTGTGAAGAATAAGCCACCCAAGCTTGCGTAAATTCCTTATTATTAAGATTAATAAACGAGGCTGGAATGGTGTGGCAAGCATCTTTACACGCTTTTGATATCGGTCTTGGCTCGGTATTAGTTAGTTCAAGGAAGTTTTTTAATCTTAGTGCGCCGTCAATGCATTCATACACATGAAGTATTCGGCTCTCAATATCATCACCTTGTTGTTGCATTACATAGACATAACCGTTACGCAAAGTGCGAAGTACATAGTCATAATATTTTAATGCTTCATCTGGCATGCGTTGTTTAAAATCTAATGTTTTAGTATAATTCGCCAGTTCTTGATAAGTCTGGTTAACCTGTTTAATTTTATTGAATTTTGTTTTTATCACGGCTTGACGCAGTAAAAAGACTGGTAATCCTGTTCGTTCACAGGCAAGGCAATGACCTGCTGCTTCATCTTTATTTTCTATGGCGGTGTTTGCTGTTTTTTTCATCTTACACTCTTTAATGCTTGTCTTATTCGTTAATAGAAAGTAATTGGCTTTCAAGGTTAATATTGGCGTCAATAATGTGTTTTGACAATGTGCTCGGCTCTTTTTGCGCTTTGGCAATTTGTTCAAGCACGTTAGGATGCTGAGTAAAAGCGGTTTGGTACCTTAAGCCATTTAATCCCCAAAATAAGATATCGGTAGCTTCAGTTAAACCTAATTGATAAGCTTGCTCAACCAGTTGCGTTGATTGCAAAATGACTTGGTTATGGAGTGGTAAATTTTTTTGCTCATCAAATTGCGTTCGATTATTTGCCCATGCCTTAACAAGGGTTCGAATCATTCTCAGTTTTTTTAAGCGCTGACAATACTGAGTGCTCCAACGGTCTGGCGTTTCAAGTTCACTATCGGCCGTGAAACGAATAAACTGCCCAGCATAAATGGACGGATAATAATAGTTTTTAATTTGAGCTAATTGCGATTTTAGCCATGCGGTGTCTTGGTTGGTAGCAACTTCGTGCAAAAATTGCATGCGAAACGGTTCAAAGAAAGGATAATAAGGCTGTTGCAATATTTTAGCGATGTTATTACCTATAGTTATCAGCTGTTTTGCCAATATCGACGGTTTAAGGGGGCTAACAATATAAGCGCAAATATAACGCTTTGACCAAAAACATTCGATTTCGGCCTGTTTACCAATTTCATCAAGGATCGGACTGTCTAAAAATTCATTAGGCTCTGCCAGTTCAATCAGTGTTGGGCATATGCTTGGATCATAATCTAAATCGGTACGTAATACCTGAGTGAGTTTATGTTCACCAAATAGTTTGTCTTCACCAAATTGATTCACTAATGAGTCGTGTGACAATGGGTTTATTGAATTAAGTGCCACTAAATTATCGACTAGTAAATAGCGATATTTGTTAAAGTTATTTTGATTATTTAATTCAGTAATCATTTTTAATCCGTTTCTGCGCAGCGTTTTACATTCAGTTCACTTGAATTTAATCTAATTGTTTTAGATTGGGTTGCCGGTCCCATCTTTTGCAATACATTACATTTAAGATAGATATTATCCTGTGTACCCAGTTCAATGCCTTCACTGCTGATTTTGATATAAGAGCCACCGCAGATGAGCGTTATTTCTTTTGCTGCTGTTATCTGCGTTTTGCCATCGACACTATCCACTTTGATATCTTGTTTGGCGGCCATATTAAGGTTAGCATTTTGGGCCTGCACCTCGATATCGCCTTGGTTGGCAAATAGTTTCATGCCTGATTTTTGCGCAAATAAACCAATCGCTTCAGCCGATGATAGGGTGATATTTTTTAAGGCGTTGATATCGGTTTGGTTTTCACTGGTTAAGGTCAGGCTGTTAGCTGTCGATAGTTGGATGTTTTCAGGGCTAGTTAGGGCGATGCCTTCTTGCGCATAGGCCAGTAAGCCACTTTGGGTTAGCTGAGTTAAGTTGGCTTTAAGTTGGTCTTGGCTGTCGGTATCGGCGCTGTGTGCCTCGGACTGGGTGGCGGCATTTTGTAGCGCTTTGGCAATGGAGAGGGCATTTTCAAGTTGGGTGATTGCCGCTTGCATATCGAGCTGTTGGCCTTGCGCTTTGGGCTGGGTTTGGGTGGTTAAATATAAGCCTCTATTGGCGGCAATCGCACCCCATTCGTCGGTGCGCAGTTCAAAACCTTCACCGCGGGGTTGTTTTTTTTCGTTAACTAAGTGACCGATATTAAGTTGAGTTTTGCCGTATTCGGTAGCCAGTTTGATATGCTCTTGCCCACGTTTATCATCCATGCGCAGTTTGTTGTTGGCGGGGGTGCGAATGACATTGCGGTGTTTGTTAATGGTGGTAACAAGGTCGGGGTGAGCACTGTCATGCATTGCATGAGCGATATACGGCCTATCGGGGTTGCCCTGCATAAAGGCGATGGCCACTTCAGTGCCATCAATTAACGGGAAGTGAAAACCATAGGTGTTGCCTGAATAAGGTTTAGCTAAGCGTACCCACAAGCTTTCCGTGCCACTTTTCCATTGTTTCAGGTCGACATTAAATTTAACCCGATAGCGCCCTTGCGGGTCGATATAGCCATAGGTGTCATGGTTGGGACTGGTGACACGGGCAGGTAATGTGCCACTGACTTGTGGCCAGCGGATGGGCGCAGGGCGATAGGGTTTTAAGGCTTGATAAGGAATGGCGGTAAAGGTGAGTTCATAGGCATCAGTGCGATTACCTTGCCCCTGTACACTTAAAATAATCACCCCGTCATTGATATCTGTTAGCGGACTGCCGTTGATGTTAATCCATTGACCGGGAGCAAGGTTATAGTGGTTACTCTTGCCTTTGAGGATAATTTTCTGGCTAATAGCCTGTTCATGGCGAATACGCGCATACCATTGGCCGCTTTCAATCTGATTATCGTCATGCCTGTTATTCTCATTAGGATTATTGCCGTTATCAGGATTATCATGATTAATATTGTTATCATCATCGTTATTATCGCCACTATTTTGCGGGTTTTCTTGGCCGTTGCTATCTAAGCCTTTATAGTGCTCGGCATAACGGTAGTCAGTGCCATAGGTGGTAAGGTCTTTGGGTTGGGTGTTTATTTCGCCCTGTAAATCGGCTAGAGCATCACGGTAGTTATAGTCTTGTACCTTGACTGAGGAGACCACCACTTCACTATGCAGGCTGATATCCCACACACTTTCAACGCCCGTATCTGCCATGCCACTGGGCAGTTTATAGTCGATATCAGCCACCTGCGCATAGCCTTGCTCATAATCACTTAACACCATTACATCACAGTGGTGCTCAGCGTGCGTTTCAAAGCGAAACCAGATACCGACATCCGCCAATAAGCGTTGAATAAATTCAAGGTCACTTTCTTGCCACTGCGTGATAAACTCCCGCTCAGGGTAGCTATCTTTTAGCTCTAGACGGTAATCAATGCCCGTTAAACCATGACTGCGTAGTACTTCTTCAACCACACTGACCACGCTTTGATTTTGAAATATCGCATTATGTTTCCCCATAGCCAACCGTGCTAAGCACGAAGATAACACCACTTGATAATGGGCTTCATCTTTATTGACCGATAACTGACTAAACTCAGTAATCACCCCATGCAAGGTGCGTTTATTACTCAACGTGGGCAAGTCACTTAATGAGCGGATAGCGGAAGTTAATGGTTTATTGATAACAGGATTAAAGGAGAAGGTCGATTTTTGATTAAGAAAGGAATCAGGCGATAAGGTTTTATCAGTACTGGTAAAAGTAATCACATAACGCCAAGGCTGGTTTAACGACTCATCACCCTCAACATGTAAAACCGAAATCGCCGCGCCCAGCCCGTCAACCGTTAAGGTATAGCGATTATGGCTAACCCCACTCAAACCCGCCATTAAATCGCCAAAACCTTCACCGAGTTGCTCCAGAAGACGATTAAGTTCGTTTGACATTTTTCCTCCTTATTATTCCTAAAATTCATACCCTCTATTTTTGATTATGTTATTGGTTTATCGCGATATCATTGTTTTTATGTTGACTATTTTCAGCCTAAACGATAATTCAAACAGAGTATAAACTATTCTAACGTAAAATTTAACCTTTTTAATCAATGTCTTTGTTTAATATTAATAATTTTAGTTAGTTAAACCAGTATGTGATAGTGGCTTAACCTTTTTATTGAATAAATGATTTAAGCAACGTTATGCTTTATCGATGAAAATTTTTAACTTATTAAATTTAAAATAATTTTATGCTGAAACGGTATAGAATCCTGAATTATTTTTGCAAAAAATATAATCTAAAATATAGGTTTTGTTATTGCCTTTAGCTTGCAGTCTTAATTTATCTTCAATGGATTTTACAATTTTGACCAAACGTTTAATACCATAACAGATGATTATTTTTTCTTTATGATATCAGCGATATATTGCTTGTCTGTAATAAGGCGTTAGTTTTGTTGTTCATGTATATCTATTACAGTCGTTTCTCAAATTACTGTAAACAATGTTAGGAATTCCTACACCTCATTTTGTTAAAAAGTTTCAGGAAAGACTACGTTTTAGTATAGTTTATTAAGTAATCAATGCTATTTAATAAAATTGTGAAATAACTCAAATTTTTTAAGTGGGATTAGGTTAAAATAAAACCAATGATATTTTAATTTTAAAATTTCCTAGGAGAAAAAATGAAAGCAGCAGTTATTAAGCAAGAGTGCGATGGTCAAGTCGAAATCAAAGATATTCCTATTCGTCCTTTAGAAGCAGGGGAGGCCTTAGTTGATGTTGAGTATTGTGGTCTTTGTCATACTGATCTTCATGTTGCAGCTGGCGATTTTGGTAAAAAACCAGGTCGTGTTATTGGACATGAAGGTGTAGGAATTGTGACTAAAGTTGCCCCAGATGTAAAAAGCTTAAAAGTTGGTGATCGGGTTAGTATTGCCTGGTTCCATGCTGGTTGTGGTACTTGTGAATATTGTATCTCTGGGCAAGAAACGTTTTGTCGTAATGCATTAAACTCTGGATATACTGTTGATGGAGGTATGGCAGAGCAGTGCATTGTTAAAGCTGATTATGCGGTTAAAGTACCAGAAGGGCTCGATCCTGCACAAGCAACAAGTGTAACTTGTGCTGGTGTGACTACCTATAAAGGTATTAAAGTGGCTGCTACTAAACCAGGACAATGGCTTGCAGTATTTGGGATTGGTGGTTTGGGAACACTTGCTGTTGAATATGGTAAAAAAGTGTTTAATAATAAAGTGGTTGCTATTAGTAACAGCGATAGCCAATTAGAATTATGTAAAACACTAGGTGCTGATTTGGTCGTTAATCCTAAAAAAGTTGAGGATGTGGGCGTTTATATTAAAGAACACACTGGAGGAGGAGTGCACGGTGCTGTTGTAACTTCTGTGACTAAAACAGCATTCAATCAGGCCATCAATTCTGTGCGACCTTTAGGGCGTGTGGTCGCCTTAGGTTTGCCTTCAGAAAATATGGATTTAAGTATTCCTAAAACCGTGTTAGATGGTATTCAAGTTTTAGGTTCATTGGTTGGAACTCGTGAAGATTTAGCAGAAGCATTTCAGTTTAGTGCAGAAGGAAAGGTCGTACCGATAGTTGAAAAAAGACCTTTGGAAGATATCAATGATATGATCGACGAAATGAAAGCAGGTAAAATTCGAGGTCGTATGGTTGTTGATATGAAAATGCAGAAGTCTAAATAAATTAACCTTATTTGTAATTCAAAAAGCTGGCTATATGCTGGCTTTTTTATAAATCAAAAAATTATTTATTTGATTTATCTAAGTTTTTATGTAGATAATGTTAATCTTTTCTTGTGTTTTATAAATAAATCCCTATCATAATCAGATTTTGCTAATTAATTTTATATGTTTCAAGAGGAACTTCATGGCAGATCATAATTTAGAGAATAACTTGCGCAAGGATCTTGGTTTAGTTTCTGCATTATCACTAGTCGTTGGAATGGTTTTAGGTGCAGGAGCTTTTATGAAACCTCCTGCTGTGTTAGAAGTTGCTGGTGATTATAATTTTGCGTTGCTAGCTTGGGTAATAGGTGGTGTATTTTCTATTTGTGGTGGTTTAACTCTTTGTGAACTAGGAGTCATGTTTCCTCGAACTGGTGGAATGTTAGTATATTTAGAAAAAATCTATGGTGCGAAAGTTTCTCACCTTTATGGTTGGATGATAACTGTCTTATTTGCGCCTTCACTTATTGGAGCACTAGTCGGATATTTTAGCTCAGTATTTTGCTTATTATTTCATATCAATGATGCTTATCGAATGGCTGTGAGTGCTGGCGTTTTAGTGTTTATTGCAACAATCAATGCAGTAGGTGTTAAAAAAGCAGGTTATTTGCAAACTATTGCCACTATATGCAAACTTATTCCAATACTATTATTAGCTATATTTGGATTATGGAAAGGTAGTGGACAAATGGTATTGTTCAGTGCTAGTGGGCAAGGGATTGAAAGCTATGCGCCTTTCGCTGTCGCTATTTTAGCTACGTTATTTGCGTATGACGGTTGGGCGCAGGTCGCATCGGTAGCTGGTGAAATTCGTAATCCGTCGAAAGTTTTACCCCGAGCCATAATTTTAGGCATAATCTTCCTTGTTATAGTTTATGCCTGTATTAATATTGCATTATTCAAAATTTTTCCTGTTAAAGAAATGGTATCACTAGGACATGATACTTCAGCGGTTGCTTCACAGCGGATGTTTGGGCATTTTGGTGGTAATTTAGTTGCAGTTGGTATTATGATTTCCATCTTAGGCGGCATTAATGGCTATATTATGACGCTATCTCGCACAATTTTTAGTATGGGAGAACGAGGGACTATCATTGGTGCACGTTATTTAAGTACTATTGATGAAGAAAGTCGCTCACCAATTAATGCGATTATCGTTTTAGTTATTTTTTCTTTCCTTTATTCAGTGTTACTCGATGCTGATCGTCTATCTGAAATATCGATGTTTTCCATATGGGTATTTTATTTATTAACTTTCATTGGTGTAATAATTGCTCGAAGAAAATACCCGAATGTGACTAGAATTTATAAAGTAATTGGTTATCCGATTATTCCTATCATCGCTATGTTAGGTGCAATATATGTTATTTACGGAATGTTAATTTATCAAACCGTAAATGGTATAGCTTCAATAGTGGTCACCTTAATTGGTTTGCCTGTGTATTACTATTATCATATAAGAAATAAAAATAAAGCGCTATCACTTGGTGAAATGAAAAAATATGATACTAGCACTAAATATATGATCGTTACGGTTTCAATAAGTATCATTTTGGGATTAATTGTTTATGGTTATATCGTTAGTGGCAAATGATAAGAATAGGGAGTGTTGATCTTTCGTGATTATTTTTTATACGGCATGATGTGAGTTATAATAACTCTGCCAAAAACAACCATAACTCGATTCATCATGCCAAGAACAATGCTAACAGATAAACGGTGGGAAAAGCTACTACAAATAATGAAAAATACCGGCCGAGTTTATAATAAATCCGAGCATCGGATGACGTTTGAAGGGAGCCTTTTCCGAATGAGAACTGGTATTCCTTGGCGAGATTTACCAGAAGAGTTTGGTGGATGGAGCACCGTCTATAGGCGATTTAATTTGTGGTCTAAAAAAGGAATATTAGTTGATATTTTCAAACATTTATCACAACTAGCGGATTTTGAATGGGTGTTCCTAGATGGCTCGATTATCAGGGCTCATCAACATAGTACAGGCGCTGCAACGGAGTATTCCGAGCAAATAGGTCAGAGCTGTGGTGGTAATTCAACTAAAATTCATCTTGCGGTTGATAGTGGTGGTTTGCCTATTTGTTTTGAGCTTTCTGAAGGACAACAACATGATATCACTTATGCAGAAAACCTAGTTGAAAGGCTCGATGAAGTCAATACAGTGATAGCCGATAAAGGTTATGACAGCGAGCCTTTTCGGTGCTTTGTTCGTCAAAAAGGCGGACGAACGGTGATTGCTAAACGTAATTATGGTAAGGATATAGATAAAAGCAGTATGGATAGGTGCCTTTATCGCTATCGTCATTTAGTCGAGAATGCCTTTGCTAGAATCAAGCAATATCGTTCAATATCAACTAGATACGATAAGTTAGAAAGGAATTATGCCAGTATGGTATCACTGGCATTTATGTTAATGTGGCTGCCAATGTATTGTTGAGTAATTTATGTACAGCAAAGATCAACAGCCCCTAGTAAGAATGAACGTTATAAAACTATTTTTTATGGAATTAAACGTTTGGTTAAAGTTGAAAAAATATTTACAAAAACCACCAACCTTCAAACCGAATGGAAAAGCCGAAAAGAGTGATACTAATTTTGAATTAATATGTAGCGTAATCAACAAATATTTAGTGATGCAAAAGATAGAAAATAAAAGCTCAAATGCTTTATTAATTTTTATAATACCTTTAAACCCCATAAAGTGATTTTAGGGAAAAACGCCTTATGAGTTTTAAAGGATTATTTTAATCATGAAATGTAAATAGCCTTTTTACATACTATGAATTTTTTTCATTTATAGCCTGTGTTGATGGTTCAGTGTGGCAAGCGTTATTAACTTGAATTGAAATATTATTTGGTGACAGATTATATTTACTTTTGTAGATACAGTTAGCATAGTCAACCATACCGCTAGTTAGAAATAGGTCTAAAAACCATCCAATACCTAATAAACCAGCAGTAAAAAACCAAATGAAGCCTGTAATCCATTTTCCACAGTACATGCGATGGGCTCCCCACATTCCAAGAAAGAACCATAATAAATATGCGACACCTTTACTTTTCATACTATCTCCATTTTATAATTAACTTATGTTTTTATTAATAATTAATGCTTTTTATAAATATTATTCATACCTGATGCAGTAGATAATTGATGTAACGTTAATTTTTAGTGTAACGATAATAGTAAAATCGCTAATTTTACTGTTTTCTTATTTATTCTGCAAATAGAAGAAGCATATAATATTACAAGAAGTTAACTCGATTTTGTTGAAATGAATGCTAATGAGTAATAAGTATCTGTTAGATTAAATCTGAGCGACTAAAATTAAAAATAAAAACTCGAATCATTAAAAACCCGCTGTTTTAAAGCGGGTTTGTTTTTTATTTAAAGTAATTTTGATTGAGAGCAAGATAGTCGCTAAATCTCTAAGTAATCTAAGATACCTTCAGCCGCTTTGCGACCTTCGCTAATGGCAGTGACAACTAGATCAGAACCACGAACAGCATCGCCACCAGCAAAGATTTTTGGATTGGTGGTTTGGTAGCTGTTAGCTTCGGGTGCGATGATTTTGCCTTGTGGGTCAAATTCGACACCATGCTGAGCAAGCCAAGGCATGGCATGTGGTTTGAATCCAAAAGCCATAATTACTGCATCGGCAGGAAGAATAAATTCAGAACCTTCGATAATTACTGGCGAGCGTCGTCCTTTTGCATCTGGCTCGCCGAGTTCTGTCCTTACCATTTTTATGCCTGTTACTTGTCCTGTACTGTTAATTTCAATGCTGAGAGGTTGTACGTTAAATTGGAACTGTGCGCCTTCTTCTTTGGCGTTTTTGACTTCTCGTTTTGAGCCCGGCATGTTGGCTTCATCTCGGCGATAAGCACAAGTAACTTCAGTTGCACCTTGACGAATAGATGTTCGTACACAGTCCATTGCAGTATCACCACCACCTAATACCACAACACGTTTGTTTTTCATGTCAATGTATGGGGTATCTTGGGTTTGCGCATGTTTCATTATGTGTTTAGTGTTGGCAATTAAAAATGGTAAGGCATCATAAACGCCGTTGGCGTCTTCGTTTTGAAGACCCGCTCGCATTGATTGATAAGTTCCAGCACCCACAAAAACCGCATCAAATTCGTTGATTAAGTCGGTTAATTGTACCGTTTTACCGACCTCAGTATTTAGACGGAACTCAATGCCCATTTCAGTAAAAATATGTCTTCGGTTGATTAATACTTCTTTATCAAGTTTAAACGCTGGGATGCCAAAGGTGAGTAGTCCACCAATTTCAGGGTGACGGTCAAACACTACTGGCGTTACGCCATTGCGGACTAAGACATCGGCACAAGCAAGGCCAGCAGGACCAGCACCAATAACTGCAACTTTCAATCCTGTTTTTTCGACGTTTGATAAATTAGGTTTCCAACCCATTCTAAAGGCTTCATCAGTAATATAACGCTCTATATTACCTATGGTAACTGCGCCAAATTCAGCATTTAAAGTACAAGAGCCTTCGCAAAGGCGATCTTGTGGGCAAACTCGGCCACAAACTTCAGGCAGGCTGTTGGTTTGATGTGAGAGTTCAACCGCTTCTAATATTTTGCCTTCATTAACCAGTTTTAACCAATTGGGTATATAGTTATGCACAGGGCATTTCCATTCACAATATGGGTTGCCACAAGCAAGGCAACGATCAGCCTGCGCTTGTGATTGTGGAGCAGAAAATCCTTCATAAATTTCAACAAATTCAATTTTGCGAATGTTTAACGATTTTTTAGGCGGATCAACACGTTGTAAATCGATAAATTGATAAACATTTTGACTCATTTTCGTGTTCTCCTTACTGTGCTTGAATACGTAATTCTGCTGATGAGCGACTGCGGTGCCCAAGTAGCGCTGTTACATCACTCGATTTAGGTTTGACTAATACAAATTGTTTTGAATAATCATCCCAATTAGCCAAAATTTCTTCCGCGCGTGATGAATGGGTAAGTTGAGCGTGCTCCATTATTAAACCACGTAAATGTTCTTCGTGAATTGAGTAATCAGCAACATTCAATAGTTCCACTAACTCTTTATTTATGCGTTTATGGAAATCACTATCTTCATCTAAAATATAAGCAAAACCACCTGTCATACCTGCACCAAAGTTAACTCCTGTTTTACCTAATACGCAGACAATACCGCCTGTCATATATTCACAGCCATTGTCTCCAATGCCTTCAACAACACTAATTGCACCAGAATTACGTACCGCAAATCGTTCTCCAGCACGTCCAGCGGCAAAGAGTTTTCCTCCAGTTGCACCATATAAGCAGGTATTACCGGCAATGGTTGCTTCATGGCTTAAAAATGCTGAGCCTTGCGGTGGTCGAATCACAATACGACCGCCAGCCATGCCTTTACCAACATAATCATTGGCATCGCCTGTGAGTGTTAAGTCCACACCTCCAGCGTTCCAAACACCAAAACTTTGACCCGCAGTGCCGTTAAAGTTAAGCGAAATAGGATCAGCAACAAGACCTTGGTCACCATATTTTTTGGCAATATAGCCAGATAAACTAGTACCCACAGAGCGATCAGTATTTTGTATATCAAAATAGAGGCTTTGGCTTTGGCGATTATCAACAAATTGTTGTGCTTGTGTGATGATCTCTTTATTTAGCACACCTTTATCAAATGGTTTATTGTCTTCAATACAATAAACTGGTTTGCCATCAATAGGTTTTGCTGTTTCGAGCAGTCCTGATAGGTCAAGTTTTTGTTGTTTTGCTGTGATGCCATCAAGTTCTAATAACAGATCGGTGCGTCCTATCAAATCGACGATACGACTGACACCTAGCTCGGCCATAATTTCTCGCGTGTTACGCGCAATAAAGCGGAAATAGTTTATCGCTTTTTCTGGCAGGCCATGATAATGTTCGCTACGCAGTTTTTCGTCTTGCGTTGCAACACCCGTTGCACAGTTATTAAGGTGGCAAATACGCAGATATTTACAACCTAAGGCAACCATTGGTCCTGTTCCAAATCCAAAACTCTCAGCACCTAAAATAGCTGCTTTGACAATATCAGTGCCCGTTTTTAAACCACCGTCTACTTGTAAACGTATTTTGTGACGTAACCCATTGGCGACTAATGATTGCTGAGTTTCAACCAACCCTAATTCCCATGGAGAACCAGCATATTTGACTGAAGTTAATGGGCTGGCGCCTGTTCCACCATCATAGCCTGAAATGGTAATTAAGTCGGCATAGGCTTTAGCAACTCCAGTTGCGATTGTGCCAACGCCTGGCTCTGATACTAATTTAACCGAAATCATGGCATTAGGGTTAATCTGTTTTAGGTCAAATATTAATTGTGCCAAATCCTCAATCGAGTAAATGTCGTGATGAGGTGGTGGTGAAATAAGTGTGACACCCGGTACAGAAAAACGCAATTTAGCAATATATGGTGTGACTTTGTCGCCAGGTAACTGACCACCTTCCCCCGGTTTTGCTCCTTGTGCTACTTTGATTTGAATAACATCGGCACTCATTAAGTAACTTGGTGTTACACCAAAACGACCTGATGCAACTTGTTTTATGCGTGATACTTTTATGGTGTTGTAGCGAGCTGGATCTTCACCACCTTCGCCTGAATTTGAAAAACCACCGAGCGTGTTCATTGCTTCGGCAAGGGATTCATGTGCTTCAGGGCTTAGCGCACCAATTGACATGGCTGCCGAGTCAAAGCGTTTGAACAGTGATTCTTCTGGTTCGACTTGATCAAGTGGAATAGCTGCGTTTTCAGATGGATTGAGCTTTAATAAATCACGCAAGGTGGCAATAGGGCGGTTGTTGACGATATCGGCATAGCGTTTGTAATCTTCATAATTGCCATTATTGACCGCTTTTTGTAGTGACTGTACTACATCAGGATTATAAGCATGATATTCACCACCATGAACATATTTAAGTAACCCACCTTGTTCTAATGGTTTTCTTTTCAGCCATGCACTTTTTGATAAGTTAAATTGGTCTTGCGCAAAATCATCAAAATTGGCACCATTAATACGGTTAGTAACTCCTTGGAAACAAAGTTCAACGACCTCTTTATTTAAGCCAACTGCCTCAAATAGTTTTGAACAGCGGTAAGAGGCGACGGTTGAAATGCCCATTTTTGACATAATTTTATATAAACCTTTGTTAATTCCATTACGATAATTAAGAATGGCTTCACGGTAAGATTTGTTTATTGTGCTATTATCGACCATTTGGCCTAAGATTTCGTAGGCTAAATAAGGGTAAATTGCGGTTGCACCAAAACCAAGAAGTACCGCAAATTGATGTGGATCACGGCAGCTTGCGGTTTCGACAATGATATTAGCATCGCAACGTAAGTTTTTTTCAACTAAGCGTTGCTGAACAGCTCCAACTGCCATAGGCGCAGGAATTGGTAAGCGATCAGGCGCTATATTTTTATCTGATAAAATCAATAATACCGTGCCATTGCGAACTTTTGCTTCAGCATCACCACATAATTGTTCAATGGCATCGCGCAGGCTACCATCGATTTCATAAGTGATATCTAAGGCTTCTGATTTGTAATAACGTGATTCTAATGCTGTTAATTGTTTAAAATCTGAATAAACCAAAACAGGAGATTTGAACGCAACACGATGCGCCTGACCTTCTGCTTCGGCAAACACGTTCATTTCACGACCAATACTAGTTGAAAGTGACATAACGTGTGATTCGCGTAGTGGGTCGATAGGCGGATTTGTTACCTGAGCAAATTTTTGACGAAAATAATCATAAATTGAGCGAGGCCTTGTTGATAGTACCGCAAATGGTGTGTCATCGCCCATTGAGCCGGTGGCTTCTTGACCGTTTTCACCTAGCACTCGAATACATTGGTCGAGCTCTTCAGCACTATAACCAAATTGTTTTTGATAAGTTGCTAGCAAGATATCGTCATAATATCGAGAGCCAATATTATCATCAGGTAGGTTTTCAAAAGGGATCAGTCTTTTAACATTTTTTTCCATCCATTCTTTATATGGATGACGTTTTTGTAAATCGTTGTCTGTTTCAGACGATTGTAAAATGCGACCTTCTTCAGTGTCTATAACTAGCAATTCACCTGGACCAACGCGTCCTTTAGTGACGACTTCGTCAGGTTGATAATCCCAAATACCGATTTCGGATGCACAGGTAATGAGTTTGTCTGTCGTTATTACATAACGTGCAGGACGTAATCCGTTACGGTCTAAGTTACATGCGGCATAACGACCATCAGACATTACAATACCGGCAGGACCATCCCAAGGCTCCATATGCATTGAGTTGAAGTCGAAAAAAGCACGCAGATCTTCGTTCATGTCAGGATTATTTTGCCATGCAGGTGGAACCAATAAGCGCATGGCTCGTACAATATCCATTCCTCCTACAAGAAATAGCTCAAGCATGTTATCTAATGAACTTGAATCAGAACCTGTGACATTAACAAAAGGTGCCGCATCTTGTAAGTCCGGGATGAGTGGCGTTTTAAATTTATAGGAACGTGCTTGTGCCCATTGTCTATTACCTTCAATAGTGTTGATTTCACCATTATGAGCTAAATGCCGAAAAGGTTGTGCTAATGGCCAACGCGGAACAGTATTGGTTGAAAAACGTTGATGAAATAAACAAATTGCTGTTTCCATTCGGATGTCAGCCAAATCTAGATAGAATCGAGGTAAATCTTTAGGCATACATAAGCCTTTATAGATATTGACCTGATTTGAGAAGCTACAAACGTAAAATGTATCGTCTTGTACCCGTTTTTCAATTCGACGGCGCACCATGTATAGGCGGCGTTCTAAATCAATTTTTGTCCATCCGGCGGGTGCATTAACAAAGACTTGTTCAATTTTAGGCAATGATGATAGGGCAATTTCACCAAGCACACTTTTATCAATTGGTACTTCACGCCAACCTAGAATGGATAAGGTTTCATTGGCTAATTCTTCTTCGACAATATCACGGCTAATTTGAGCTTCTTTTTCATCTTGGCTCAAAAACAACATACCAACGGCATAATTACTTGCTAAACGCCAGCCCGCATCTTGTGCCACTAATCTAAAAAATCGATCGGGTTTTTGTAATAAAAGTCCACAGCCATCGCCAGTTTTACCGTCTGATAAAATGGCACCACGGTGTTGCATTCTGGCAAGTCCGTGAATTGCAGTACGCACCACTTTATGACTTGGTTGTCCTTCAATGTGAGCAATTAAACCAAATCCACAGTTATCTTTTTCATGATGCTGGTTATATAACATATCATTGCCTCTAATTCATCGTTTTATAATTTAAGAAGGAATAGGCTTTAATTCCATATTGCGTGTGAAGTTAATCAAAAATTAGTTTTTGGTCAAATAAATATTATTTATAAGTCAATCTTCCAAATATAGCGTTATTAATAAAGCTAATGGCGGTTTGTATTACGTTTATATCTAGTTGAATTTGATGCAAAATGAATAATTGTCTAAAATATTAGCAATTAATTATATATTAACTATAATTAGCTTAAATAATAATAGTTAGTTAGGAGTAGGAAAATCACTATGAAATATTTTGCTTGGTGCATTTCGCTTTTAGTTGGATTGATGAGCTTAGGTCAAGAAATGCTATGGTTTAGAATCGTTAGCTTTATGTTTGGTGGTGCTTCTTATGCTTTTGCTCTTGTACTGTTCTTTTTTCTATTAGGTATCACTTTTGGATCAAATCAAGGTAAATCAATTTGTACACGCTATTCGAATCTACTATTGGTCGGAGGAGTGGTTTTAATTCTTGCTGGTTTTATTGATATATTAATTCCATTTATTATTCAAAACATAAATCAACCAAATAGTTTAAGTCTATGTAAAGGTATATGTTGTATTTTGATATTTGTCGTTGCAGCTTTAAAAGCAATATTATTTCCAATTGTGCACCATTTAGGGACGAATATAGCCAATGGAAAAGTAGGGGCTTCAGTTTCTAAAGTCTATTTCTTTAATATTATTGGCTCGACACTGGGTAGTTTATTAATTGGTGGTGTTCTCCTTGATTATATTTCTATTTCATCAATGTTTATTCTAATAGGTATTGTTTGTATCTTATTAGGTGGCTTGATGATAATTAAAAAATCGGCAGTTTCTGTTTCCGTCTTTGCTGTACTTGGTATTTGTTGCTTTTGTTTAGTCGATAAACACACTGATTATATTTTCAGAGATAGCTTAGGAAAAGACTCTTCTATCAGTTATTATATTGAAAATCGCTATGGTGTAATTCATATCGCCGATGACAATAAGAATGGACTGAAAAATATTGTATTAGGAAACCGAATGTATGATGGCATTTTAAATATAGATCCAGATAATGATATAAATGACTTAAATCGACTTTATCTATTAGCGGCAACCCATCCAAATCCTAAAAAAGTGCTGGTTATTGGTGTTAGTGGTGGGGCTTGGACACGTGCTCTATCAAGTTTCCCTACATTAGAAACGATTGACGCCATTGAAATTAATAAAGGTTACTTGGATATTATTAAACAATACCCAGTTGTTTCTCCAATACTAGATGATCATAGAATTAATATCTATATTGATGACGGTCGACGTTGGCTTAAACGAAATAGTGATAAAAAGTATGATTTAATTATTATGAATACTACTTACCATTGGCGTTCAGGAATAACCAATCTATTATCGCAAGAAATGATGAATATATTACATAATTCATTAAATCCTAATGGTATTTTGGCATTTAATAGTACTCGTTCGCTAGATACATTAAAAACGGCACAATCGGTATTTAAGTATGCTTATTGGGGTACAATGGGCTTTATTTATGCTTCGGATTCAGAGATTAACATCGATGACAATGTTGCTAAAAATCGCCTTGATAAGTTGGTTTTAGATGGTAAACCATTGTTTAATGAAGCGTCTAAACAAGTTAAAAACGGTGCTTACCAAAAAACATTAGCAACCAAACTGTTAAGTCTAGATGAAGTTGAAAAGCTTTATAACTTAGGACGAGATACGGAAATTATTACCGATAGTAATATGATAACTGAATATAAATATGGTTTTTTGAGAAATAATTAAGGACGCTTTTATGTTAAGTAAGAAACAATCACTACTATTAAGCACGCTATTTTTTATTTCTGGAATGAGTGGCTTAACTTATCAAGTTGCTTGGCAACGAGCTCTTTATTCGGCTTTTGGATCTGATGTTGATTCTGTAGCAATTATTGTATCGGCATTTATGTTAGGACTTGGTTTAGGGGCTCTTGGAGGAGGAAAAATTGTTGATAAATACCCAAATAAAGCACTACAGTTTTTTTGTTTTAGTGAATTTGGAATTGGTTTATTTGGAATAATTAGTTATCAACTTATTTTATTTGTCGGTGATATCTTTATTGTTTATAATTTAATTGTTGTTGCAATTGTTAATTTCTTATTGGTGCTTATTCCAGCCCTTTTGATGGGAGCAACACTTCCAATTTTAATTACTTATATAGCACAGTTTTGGAAAAATATTGGTCAAACCACTGGACATCTTTATGCGATTAATACTTTTGGTGCGGCAATTGGTGCAATTTTGACAGGATTTATTTTATTTAACTATTTTGCTCTTAATGTTGTAACGATATTTGCTGCACTAGGAAATTTTGTTGTTGCTATATCTGCTTATCTATTTTTTAATAAAATGCGAATAAAAAAGAGCGGATAAGAAGATAGAATAATACTATAAAGATATTAAAAATGATAAATCGGCGATAGTTGTCGCTGGTTTATCAATATATTATTAAAATCAATTAGTTAATTATTTAAACAATACAAGCTTTTTATTACTAACTAAGTTTAAATAAGTAATAAAGATTATTTTGATATATTTACCCTCCTTTTATAAAAATTGCATAACAATACCTTTATAATTGAATGAAAAATAAAAAGAATACTGGCTTAATAAATATATTTATAAGTCGATCTTTTAATAAGTTATATAAACGTTATTAATAAAGCTAATAGTAGTATTTACGTTTATGATTTATTTTTTTTTATAAGTTAAGGCGTTGCTTTTAAATTTGGCTTTAGAAAATGGGATATAAGTTCTTTTTCTTTCTTGTTAAAAAGTTTCAGGTAACTATGTGTTTGAGTATAAAATATGTTATTTGATTCAATAACTATGTGTGACAATTGTATACTGTTATAATTTGTTATCTTTTATTTTTGATCTATTAATAATGCAAACTAAAATTACGATTGTGGGTGCTGGCGCCGCTGGGCTTTTTTGCGCAGGTTTACTGGGGCAAAAAGGGTATGATGTTACTGTGATTGATAATGGTAAAAAGTTAGGACGCAAAATTCTAATGTCTGGTGGTGGTAAATGTAATTTTACTAATTTAATGGTTGAACCTAGTAATTATATTTCTTGCAATCCTCATTTTTGTAAATCAGCTTTGAAACAATTTACTCAGTGGGACTTTATCCAATTAGTAAATCAGTATGGTATTGCTTACCATGAAAAAGATCATGGGCAATTATTTTGTGATAATTCAGCGCAAGATATTGTTGATATGCTATTAAACGAGTGCCAAAAAGGGCATGTTCATTTTATGATGCAGACTCAGGTTGAAGATATTAGCAGTGATAAAATAGAATTTAAATTACATACTTCTCGAGGCATTATTGATAGTGATAATCTTATTATTGCTACGGGAGGCTTATCGATGCCTGCCCTTGGCATGACTTCAATTGGCTATAAAATTGCTGAAAAATTGGCTATTCCAGTGATACCAGTCAAAGCAGGATTAGTACCGTTCACGTTACATAAACCTTTACTTGATATATTATCAACCTTGTCTGGTATTGCTGTTGCTGTTGAAGTTTCTAATGAAAGAGTTAGTTTTAAGGAGAATCTATTATTTACTCATCGAGGAATTTCAGGACCAGCTATTTTGCAAATATCAAGCTATTGGCAGGCTGGAGAGTCAATTACTATTAATTTATTACCTGATTTCACATTCGAATCATCGTTTAAACCATTATTAGAGCAGAATCGTAATCAAACTATAAAAAATTGTTTAGCACAGGTTTTACCTAAAAGGCTTGTTGAGGTGTTAATACAACTCAATTTGATAAACGATATAATAGTTAAGCAAATTAATCCCAAACAACAGCAAGACTTGTATAATGCTTTAACACATTGGCATATTACTCCAAATGGGACTGAGGGTTATCGTACTGCGGAGGTGACTCTTGGTGGTATAAGTACTGATGCGTTGTCTTCCAAAACTATGGCAGTTAAAACACATCCCAACCTCTATTTTATTGGTGAGGTTGTCGATGTGTCAGGCTGGTTAGGTGGCTATAATTTTCAATGGGCATGGAGTAGTGCATTTGCTTGTGCTAGATCGTTTAATTAATTACGCCCATTTGAATATGGTATTTTTTTACTTTGTATTGTAACGTTGTGCGTGAAATGTTTAATAGTTTTGCCGCCGTTATAATTTTGCCGTTGGCTTGATTTAATGCGTTAATGATGAGTTGTCGTTCATAGTTTTCAACTTGTTCAATTAAGTTGTTTCCATCAGTAGATGTGTTGATAGGTAAATTTTCTAGTTTATTAATATCATCGTTTTGAGAAGATGAACTATTAAGATCGAATAGATCTTCATCAAGGACAATATTCTGTAATTCACCCGGTTCGTTTTGTAATACCATACTTCTGACAATTGTATTTTCAAGCATACGGACATTACCGGGCCAAGGAGCTGATATTAATTGTTGTAGTGCATGTTCGCTGATACCGCTAATTACAACATTGACGTCGTTTTTATGTTTATCAATAAAATAGCGTGCTAACACTGGAATATCTTCTGTTCTGTCGCGTAAAGCGGGGAGTTTTATTAAACCAACGTTTAAGCGAAAAAACAGATCACTTCTCATTTTTCCTGTTTTTAATAGTTCTGTAGGTGGTTCATTCATGGCAGCAACAATACGAACATCTGAATGCATTTCTTTATTACCACCTAATTGCCAGTAGGTTTTTTCTTGTAAGAATCGTAATAATTTACTTTGCATTTCAAGAGGCATAGCATTTAATTCATCAAGGAATAATGTGCCTCCGTTAGCCAGTTCTAAATAACCTTGTCGGTTTTCAGCACCCGTAAATGCGCCTTTGACCGTACCAAATAGGGTGCTTTCAATCAGTGTGGTTGGTAGTGCACTACAGTTGAGCGAGATAAATGCTTTGTCACGGCGTTGGCTTGTTTGGTGGATTAAACGAGCAAATAGCTCTTTACCTGTTCCTGTTTCGCCAACTATTAATACAGGAACATCATTTGCTCCCAAGATGTTAGTTTGATCGATAACCTCTTGCATTGTTTTTGATACAAAAACAATTTCTGGTAATGGTTGTTCTTTATTTTGATATAGCTTGCTATTGAGCTTGAATACTTGGTCTTGTAATTGCCTAACAGTAGATAAATTTCGACCTATTTCTATTGCGCCGATAATTTTTTGATTTTTATTATAAAGAGGAACTGTTGTGTGCATATAATCTACAAGTTTACCTACATGGTTATAATAGCTTTGGTAATTGTTTTGATATTCTTTCCCATGTTGTAGGGCTTGCAACATCGTGCTGTCTTCTTTTCGCATCTTGGGATAAACTTTAAGCATTGGTTTTCCTATAGCTTGTTCTATAGGGTAACCATCAAGTTCAGCACTTTCCTGATTGTAATAAACATATTTGCCTTCTTTATCAATAATCGCCATTGGTTGATGGATTAAATCAAAAAAATGTTTAAATATTTCCAATGATTGTAATAATTCAGGGTCGATTGTCATGATATTCGTGCCTTTTGAACTAGGGTGATTTGTTATATTTAGCTTTGTTTAATTTAAACGCCTGTTAATTATCATATAAAAATGACAAATTTTTGTCATAAAAATTGCTTTTATACTAAATGACTAAATTTTTACTTGCGCTTTGTTTGTTAATATATTGATTATTTTTGTTTTTAAAGTTGGCATGCTGATTGCACAACAAGTGAGAAGCCATTTTACTTATTTTTCATGTAATCATTAACTGGAGGCTATATGTCCGACAAAATTATGTCAAATTATAACAAATTACGCACTGATCTTGTAACTAAAGATCGTCGTTTTAGCGCTGAAAGTGGCAAACTTTGTTTTGATGGTGTTAATTTAGAAGAGTTAGCCAAAAAATATCCAACGCCTTTTTATGTGTTTTCTGAAAAGGAGATTGATCGTAATGTGCAAGAAATTAAAGAGGCATTTAAAGCTCATCCAAAAACAAAAATTTTCTATGCATCAAAAACTTGTTCAGTAATGGGCGTTCTTAAAGCGATTAAAGATGCAGGAATTTATGCCGAAGCGAACTCAATGTTTGAAGTGCGTAAATGTTTAGATATCGGTTTCCCTGGTAGCCAAATTGTGTTTAATGGTGTTGTTAAAAAACCAGTGGATTTAGAGTTTGCTATCCAAAATGATCTGTATATTATCAACGTAGATAGCTTATATGAGCTTGATATTATTGATGAGATTTCAAGACGTTTGAAAAAGGTAGCAAATGTTTGTGTGCGTGTTGAACCAAATGTTCCGTCAGCAACTCACGCAGAATTAGTCACTGCTTATCATGCTAAATCAGGTATCGATTTAGAACAAGCAGAAGAAACATGTCGTCGTATTTTAGAAATGCCATATGTTCATTTACGCGGTTTACATATGCACGTTGGTGATCAGGTTCCAGAATCAGAGCCTTTTGCTAAAGCTACGAAAGTTTTAGTTGATGAATCACGTCGCTTAGAAGAAGTGCTTGGTATTAAATTTGATTTAATCAACGTAGGTGGGGGGATCCCTGTTCCTTATAAATATGATGAAGAAAATGGTAATCCATTAGAAGATAATATGTATGCAGGTATTACTGCACAAGATTTTGCTGATGCTGTTATTAGTGAAGTACACAAATGGCGTACTGATGTTGAAATCTGTATTGAGCCAGGTCGTAAAGTAACAGGCTCAGCAGGTGTGCTTGTAACTGAAGTTGCCTGTGAAAAACGTAAAACCAATTATGATTTAGATGGCAATATTGAAGAGCATGTTGAGTGGAAATTTGTTGATGCTGGTTATAGTGTGCTATCTGATAGTCAACATTTTGATTGGTTCTTCTATGTTTATAATGCTTCAAAAATCAATGAAACACATGATGAATACATCAAATTGGCAGGTCCTTTATGTGATGGTGGTGACTATTTCCATGTCGGTGTTAAAGGTGAAGAATTCTTAATGCCAAAAGACACTCAAATCGGTGATATTGTTGCTTTCCTTGATGCTGGTGCTTATACCATCGAAAGCCAAACTGTTTATAACAATCGTCCTCGTACTTCTGTTGTAATGATAGATAAAGAAGGCAAGGATAGATTGATTCGCCGTGAGGACACTTACGAAGATATGGTTGGATACGACATATATTAATCATCAATATCTGGAGCATTTGATGCTCCAGATATGATAAAGTGAGGTTATTATGAGTGATTCTAAAGATTCAAGTTTACTTGGTATTAAAGACATTGTTTTTATGAATGTCATTGCAATACTAAGTTTGCGTCAAATTCCTAATGTTGCTCCTTATGGGGCGTCAGCAATGGTACTTTGGTTACTTGCTGCATTTTGTCTTTTCTTCCCATTAGCTATGGTTTGTGGCGAACTTTCAACAGGTTGGCCAAAAGATGGTGGAATTTTTGTTTGGGTAAAAGAAGCATTTGGTAAACGTATCGGTTGGATAGTTGTTGTTTGCTTTTTGTTCTCTTGCGTCCTTTTCTTCCCGTTAATGTTGCAATTTGGTTTTACTGCAATTGGGTATATGTTTAGCGCTGAGTTAGCTCAAAATCAAGTATTTATTGGTGTTGGCTCTATGGTGGTATTCTGGATTTTAACACTGATGAATATTAAAGGGATGCAATGGACTAAAATTATTAATAGTGTGAGTGCATGGCTTGGTGTATTTATTCCAGCCGCTATTATTGTGCTATTAGCTGTTGTATGGTTATTCACAGGGCATCCTATGGCTACAAGCTATAGTCATGTTAGTGATTGGTTACCTGATTTAAGTAGTTGGGATACTATTGTTTTTCTATCTAGCATGATGTTCGCATTTGCTGGTCTTGAGGTGGCTCCAATGATTGCAGGGCGTACACGAGATCCACAACGAGACTTTCCAAAAGCAATGTTGGTTTCAGCAGTGGTAATTGTTGGTATTTATATGGTCGGAACATGGGCTATTAATACTTTATTACCAGCAGCGGATACTGATATCGTAGCGGGTGTTATGCAAGCAATGGAAGCCGCAGCTAAAGAATTGCATATGCCTTGGTTATTACCAGTAATGGCAATTTGTTTGTTTTTTGGTGCATTAGGACAAATAAACTCATGGTTAGTTGGTCCGATTTATATGCTACAAGAAGCATCAAAAGAAGATAATTTGCTTGGAGAACGCATTGGTCGTTTACATCCAGTATATAAAACACCAGCCTTTGCGTTAATTATTCAAGCTATTATTGTTACAGTACTTTGTTTTTCAACTTTTGTGTCGCCAAGTATTGCAGCGGCATATTGGATGTTAACAGCACTTACAACAATTTGTTATTTTATCCCATATTTAGTGATGTTTATTGCGTATTATCGTTTACGCTTTACTCAACCTGATGTACCGCGTAGCTTTAAAATTCCGGGTAAGGTGTTGCCAATTGTGTTACCAGCACTTGGTTTCTTATCTACTCTATTTGCTGTGGTATTAGTGTTTATTCCACCTGCGCAAATAGATATGGGGGGGTATGTCGAATATATTGCTAAAATTGTTGGTGGTGCAGTACTTGCCATTGGTTTAGCTGAATGGATTTATTATCGAGCCCAAAAACGTAACCGTTTGCAGTAGTAATAATATATAGAGGAGTAAAATTATGTACAAACCTATATTAGAAATTGATTTACGCAAATTAAGAAATAATGCTCGTGTTGAAAAAGATTTATTAGCTAAACACGGTATTGAAGTTATGGCTGTTAATAAAGTTTTTGATGGTTGTGTTGAAACGGCCAAAGCAGTACTTGAAGGCGGTATTGATGTGATTGCTGAATCAAGAACATACAATTTAAAGAAATTAAAAGATGCTTTAAATTGTAAAACCTGCTTATTACGGAGCCCTTGTTTAAGTGAAATTAGTGATGTTGTTAGATATGCTGATATTAGCTTAAACAGTGAAAAAGCAGTAATTCAGGCACTTTCTGATGAAGCCGTTAAACAACAAAAAGTACATCAAGTTTTATTAATGGTTGATATGGGGGATTTACGCGAAGGTATTTGGTTTGAACATATTGATGAAATCATTGATACGGTTAAACTTATTCTTTCTTTACCCGGTGTTGAGCTCTATGGGCTCGGCACCAATTTTAATTGCTATGGTACTGTACTACCTACAGTTAAAAATGGAGTAGACTTTTTAAAAATAGCGCGTAAAGTAGAGCAAGTTTGTAATATTAAAATAAAGTATTTATCGGCCGGTAATTGTACCAGTTACCACTTATTGGATAAAGGTATTTGGCCAGAAGGATTAAATCATTTGAGAATTGGTGGTTTACACGAGTTTGGTATTGAATATGTGGATATGAAATATCTTGACGAGTTTCATCATTCAAATAAACCCGTTGATAAAGCATGTAGTAATATTTATAAATTATATGCGCAAATCATTGAACTCAATAGTAAACCAACAGTTCCTGTTGGTGAATTAGGTGTAGATGCTTTTTTAAACAGTAAAATCTTTGTTGATAGCGGTACACGCAAACGAGCACTTCTTGCCTTTGGACGTCAAGATGTGCCAGCAGAAAGCTGTATACCCATCAATGATGATATTACTGTATTGGGTCAAACCAGTGATCATACCTTGGTTGATATTGAAGATGTTACTCAAACACTTCGTGTTGGCGATGTTATTGGATTTGAGCTTGATTACACTGCTTTACTAATGGCTTGTCAAACTAATGGTGTAGAAAAACGGTTTATTTATTAATTTGTGTTAACTGCTGGGTAACCAGCAGTTTTTATTAATTACTAGGCGGTTTATATGACAACATCTGAATCACAAGAAAACCCTTATCCCAGTAGTAATTTAAAGAAGAACCTAAAAAATCGTCATTTATTGATGATTTCATTAGGTGGATCAATTGGTACTGGATTATTTATTGGTATTGCAGCTCCACTTAGCACAGTTGGTCCGTTAGGAACAATTATTGCTTATTTAATGGCAGGAAGCATAATGCTTTCAACTATGTTATGTTTAGGTGAACTTTCTTGTGCATTCCCTCATGCAGGTTCATTTCAACACTATGCATTGATGTTTATACCCAATCCGATTTGGAGTTATACCATCGGTTGGTTGTATTGGCTTAGTTGGGTACTATCTATGGCGGCAGATTTAACCGCTGCTTCAATGATTGCTCACCAAACCTTCCCTTCGATTCCTATTTATCTTTTTAGTCTATTAATTCTAATTGTTCTTACTTCAGTGCATTTAACCTCTGTTCGTGCATTTGGAGAAAGTGAGTATTGGTTTTCAACTATTAAGGTTCTTGCGATTATTGCATTTATTGGGGTGGGGATTTATTTACTTAATCACCAATATAGCGAAACGCATATCTTACCAACATTTAAAACCGAAAAAGGGTGGTTTCCTAATGGTTTTTTAGCCATATTTGTTTGTATGACTATCGTGACCTATTCCTTTCAAGGCGTCGAATTAATTGGTAGTGCAGCTGGTGAGGCGCAATCTCCACAGTCTGTGTTACCCAAAATTATTACTGGTGTTGCTTTTCGCATTATTCTATTTTATGTTCTGGCTATTGCTGTTTTAGCCCTTGTTTATCCATATGGAACGGTTCATTCTGAAATTAGTCCATTTGTGTGGGTATTTAATAAAGTAGGAATTTCAATAGCTTCGTATTTAATGCTTTTTGTTATTTTTTGTGCGGCAATATCGGCGGCTAATTCTGCAATTTATGCCAGTTCAAGAATGCTGTGGTCTATGGCACAAGATAAACTCGCACCTCAATATTTTTCAGACGTAAATAAGCGTGGAGTGCCCACAAAAGGTATTTTATTTATTGCTATTATTGCGCTAGTTTCACTATTTTCGAAATATATTGCCGCTGAAAAATTGTATATTTATTTAGTAGCGGGAACAGGGCAAGTGGGATGTTTTGCATGGATTATTATTGCTTGGTGTCAATATCAGTTCCGTAAGGGAGTAAATAACGGTAAATATCCCAAAGAGATGGTAAAGTTCAAATCGCCATTATTTCCTTGGCTGGCAGGGGTTTCTATTATTGTTAATATTGTGATTATTATTGGTGTTTGGTTTGGGGAGTCAGGGCATTTTATTTTATTATCAGAAGTTGTTTTAGTAATAATTATTTTGGTTTCTTACTTTTTCTATAAGAAACGAAATTCTTTAATAATAAAAACGTTAGATTAATTTTATTGACCTATTAATTTGTTTGTAATCACCTAATAAATCGGTTTAGGTGATTACATTTAATTTTTAAAATCAGATTATTAATGTTTTTACTATTTGTGATTTATCTTTATTTTAAGGCACTAAGTTAAGTGCGTTTGCTTGGTATAATCTTGATGAAATCCTTTCTGATACAAGTTATTTTAGAAAAGCTGATACACCCGTAAAAACGACTTGCGCAGCAATAGCTGATATTAGCAACCCAGTTAGTTTTGATAAGATAGCAATACCTGTGTTTTTTAATACTTTAGCAATACTTTTTGCACATAATAGCATTGCATAAATCCCTGAAGATGCAATGAATAAAGAAACAGCGCCAATCATATTGGCTGCAAAGCCTACGGAGCTTGTTCCCATAACAATGATAGTACCAATGGAAGCGGGTCCCATACAAAGTGGAATTGCAAGGGGTACAACACTGATATCGTCATCACTGTTAATTTTGTTCTTTTCTGGAGAATCATTCATTAGTGACACTGCAGTGATAAATAGCAACGCTCCAGAACCAATTCGGAATGCATCAAGAGTAAAACCAAAGACACTAAACATGGTATTACCAAAAAAGAATAGCACTATACCGATGATAAATACGGCACAGGATGTTTTGAGTGCTGTTTTGCGTCTAAGCTGTTCGTCGTATTGTTTTGTGCCACTTAAAAATGCACTTAAAACAGCAGGAGGTGTCATTAATGCAAATAGCTTTACAGTTGTGGCAAGGATATTAACAAGATAGTCATCCATAGTGTTACCTTTCAAAGAATAACAATTAAATTCCCTTTAATTTTGTTAACATTATTAGTTGCTAGGGAATGATTTTTGTTAGATACAAAAACGGCCACCAAAAAGGTGACCATGTTTAATCTGATATTTTTTAATTGGTTTTAGACAATTAAACCAATTAAATTTAGTTAAGGCGCTCTTTGATACGAGCTGCTTTACCACGAAGTTCGCGTAAGTAGTAAAGTTTAGCTTGACGTACTTGACCACGACGTTTCACAGTAATTGAATCAACAATTGGTGAGTGAGTTTGGAATACTCGTTCAACACCTTCACCATTCGAAATCTTACGTACGGTAAATGCAGAGTGCAAACCACGGTTGCGAATGCCAATAACAACACCTTCATAAGCTTGAAGACGTTTTTTGTTACCTTCAACAACCCATACTTTTACTTCAACCGTGTCACCAGGGCGAAAAGACGGGATGTCTTTTTTCATTTGTTCTTGTTCTAATTGCTGAATAATTGCATTTTTCATAATATTATCTCTTACTAGTTATACTGAAATATTAATTGCTTAGTTTGTCACTGTATTCTTGTTGGAATTCAGCGAGTAAACATTGCTCTTCATCAGTCAGAGCTAGATTTGCAAGAAGATCTTCTCTTCTTAACCAAGTTCGTCCTAGTGATTGTTTTAATCGCCAGCGACGAATCGCTTCATGGTGACCAGACATTAATACGTCAGGTACCGCCATTCCATCTAACACCTCAGGACGAGTATAGTGTGGATAGTCAAGTAAACCGTTAGCAAAAGAGTCTTCTTTTGCCGATGATTGGTGATTTAGCACGCCAGGAATAAACCTTGCTAATGCATCAATCATGGTCATCGCAGGTATTTCACCACCACTTAACACGTAGTCCCCAATTGACCATTCTTCGTCAATTTCGGTTTGAATAACGCGTTCATCTATACCTTCGTATCGTCCACAAATCAAAATTAAATTTTGATTTTGTGACAATTCACAAACACCTTGTTGGTCTAATTTGCGCCCTTGTGGAGAAAGATAGATTACTTTTGTATTGTTACCTGACACTGTTTTTGCCGCATGAATTGCATCTTTAAGTGGTTGAACCATCATTAACATGCCGGGACCACCACCATAAGGCCTATCATCGACAGTTTTATGCTTATCATGCGCAAAATCGCGAGGGTTCCAATATTCTACTGTTAACAGCCCGTTTTTAACGGCTCGACCAGTTACGCCATAACAGGTAATAGCTTGAAACATTTCTGGAAAAAGGCTAATTACGCCAATCCACATAGTTTTACCTTACCAATTAAAAAGCAGGATCCCAATCGACCACAATCATTTTTGTTGTTAAATCAACTTGTTTTATAAATTGATTATCAACAAAAGGGATTAAACGTTCTGTTGCTCCAAATGCATCTTTTAGATTTGCTTTAACCACTAATACATCGTTAGATCCGGTTTCCATCAAATCAGTTACCAGTCCTAAATCATAGTTATTAACTGTTTTAACTCGGCACCCAATGAGATCTTTCCAGTAAAAATCACCATTGCTAAGTGCTGGTAATTTTTCTGCATCAACAAACACTTCAATATTGGTTAATGCAATGGCTTGATCACGATCATCAATGCCTTCAAGTTTTACAATCATATCATGATTATGCGGTTTAAAACTCTCTACAATTACCTCTTGCCATTGCCCAGCACGCTGGATATACCAAGGAGTGTAATCAAAAATGCTATCTGGGAATTCTGTAAACGAAAAAATTCTGAGCCATCCACGAATGCCGTAGCTTGAACCAAGTTTACCAACAACAATAAGATTCTCAGTATTCATCATTACAGTGATTATCAATTACTAAATTAAGCAGCTTTTTGTGCTTGTTTAATTAGTGCATTAACACGATCAGAAACAGTTGCACCTAAACCAACCCAATGATTTACGCGATCAAGATCTAAACGTAATTCTTCTGCTTTACCTTGTGCAATTGGATTAAAAAAGCCAACGCGCTCAATAAAACGGCCATCACGTGGGTTACGGCTATCAGTGACAACTACTTGATAAAAAGGGCGCTTTTTAGAGCCACCACGAGCTAAACGAATAGTTACCATAACATCCTCTTAAATTAAAAAATAATCTTTTTTCTGCCCAACACGGACAAAATCAAAGCCCCAGAATTATACTCTTTCTAGCAAAAAGTGCAATGGCTGTTTGTTGATGAAGTGGTGTTATATTGATTGACTTAAACTAACTTAAAAAAGAGTGGAAAAAATGATACTAACTATAATTTATTTAATTTAAGTGGAAATCGATAAATATAATAAAATAGTGATTTTTATTTTTTGTTCTTTTTGTGAAAAAAAGCTCTCTTTAAAACATCAAAAAAGCCAAGTGAGCGTACCATTTTTTGCCCGTCAATATAAACTCGAATGGCTTTTAATACCTTCTTGGGTTCTTTAGAAGCAAAGGTGAATGTGCCGTTTTTTTTTGTTTGTATTGAATAACGAGGGATCCATCTACCACCTAACAATACAGAAGCAATCACATAATCAATTTCATTCCATGGTATTTGGATATATTTGCGTGGATCGTGTTGATGATAAAACTCGAAGGCTTTGTCACCAATTATTATATTGCCGTATTCAGATAAGCCTGTAAATGCGGTTGCTTTCATTGTTAAATCAATTTTAGTATTTAATGATTGAACCATCTACCCTATATCCATGCAAAGTTCGAATGATTAATGACACCTTTTCATCACATGGTGTGATAAAAAGGTTAATGTAATAGTAAATAGAAAGTTGGCACTATTTTAAAATATCATACTTTCTAAATATATAGGCATAGCTATATGTTTATAAAAGACCGATTACATGGCCAACAATACCTACTATAAATAATCCCAAAATAATTAGGATTGGTGATACTTTTTTACGAAGTAACCACATGCAAAAGAAAGTCAATAGTAAGGGGACAAGTCCAGGTATTAATTGATCTAAGTTATTTTGTAAGGTGGTTACCTTTTGTTGAGTCAGTGATAATCCGCTTTGCATTTGAATTAATGCTTGTTGAATGCCTTCAGCACCTGCTGGTAATGTATTCCAATCAATAAAAGCACCATTGTCTAGCTTGACAGTAGATACAACTGGTTGGAATTTAATTGATACCCATCTTTGTACTAAGGCTGCCAGTACAAACATCCCTAAAATAGAAGCTCCTTTAGTGATTTTTTGCAGTAATCCGCCTGATAAATTATCGGTTATTTTAGAGCCTGTACGGTAACCAAATTCTTGGGTATACCACATGAATCCCCAACGAATAATATTCCATAATAAGAAGAATAAAATTGGTCCCATAATATTACCGCTTAGTGCAAGTGAAGCGCCAAGAGCGCCGAGCATTGGACGTACGGTAAACCAGAATACAGGATCACCCACACCCGCTAGTGGTCCCATCATCCCAACTTTTACCCCTTGAATTGCTACGTCATCAACAACAGCTCCATTAGCCCGTTCCTCTTCAAGTGCAAGAGTTACCCCAAGCACTGGAGAAGCTAAATAGGGGTGAGTATTAAAAAATTCTAGGTGACGCTTAAGAGCGGCAGAGCGAGCCTCTTTGGTGGTATATAATTTTTTGATAGCAGGGATCATTGAATAGACCCATCCACCATTTTGCATACGTTCATAGTTCCAAGACCCTTGGAGGAAAGTTGAACGCCAAGCAACCGCTAAACGATCTTTTTTGTTTAATTGGATTCTATCAGTCATTTTCTTCTCCAAGTTTTTAGTAATCATTTAAAATATCATCAAGTGGATCACCTTTGCTACCACCATTGGATGAATTGCCACGTTCTGAAAGATTGAGGTAAATTAGTGCTAATGCTATACCTAAAGCGCCAAGTGCAATCAGTGTTAATTGTGATATCGCTGCAACGACAAAACCAATAATGAAAAATGGCCATACTTCGCGGTTTGCCATCATATTGATTACCATCGCATAACCAACAGCAACAACCATTCCACCACCAATAGCCATTCCTGTTGTTAGCCATTCTGGCATTGCTTCTAATGTACTTCTAACAACTTCAGCAGGAATAAAGAGTAACGCAGCAGCTGGGATTGCGATACGTAAACCTTGTAAACAGATACCTAAAATTTGTAACCATTCAATTTTTTGAATATTGCCTTCTTCTGCTGCAGTATCCATCATGTGTACTAATGGAACAGCAATAGTTCGTACAATCATGGTTAAGAATAGCCCTGCAACTGCAAGTGGAATAGCTACAGCTATAGCAGTAGATACGCCTGTTATACCTTGGCCGCCTAATACTAAAATAATTGATGAAGCAACCGATGCTAAAGCTGCATCAGGTGCTACTGCCGCCCCGATATTGGCCCAACCGAGTGCAATCATTTGCAACGAACCGCCCAATACAACACCCGCTTCTAAATTACCTGTTACAAGTCCAATTAAAGAACAAGCCACTAAAGGTTGGTGGAATTGAAACTGATCTAAAATACCTTCCATACCAGCTAGAAAGGCAATAACTATCACTAAAATGATAGCAATAATTGACAATGTCATAACATAACCCCTTAAATAAACTAATTCTTTTGTTGCGCCAATTCTTCTTTCGCTTTTTTCAATAATTCGTCCATATTACTACTAGAGTCATTAGGTACTTTGCGAACATCAAATTTCACATTTTTTGTTTTTAATTTTTCAAATGTATCAACATCATCAGCATTCATTGACAGCACTTTATTAACCATAACCTTTCCTACGGAATGGGCCATTGAACCAATATTAAGTTCATTGATATCGACGCCGCCCTCTATGGTTCGTAGCACATCTTGTGGATTTTCAAATAGAAGTAGCGCTTTGGTATTGCCAAAACGAGGATCGCGTGAAACTTCAATAATTTTTTTAACTGGAACAACATTTGCTTTTACACCAGGAGGTGCTGCTTCTTGGATGAGTTTTTTTCTTAATTCATCTTTTGCAACCGAGTCAGAAACAACAATAATACGGTTAGGATTGGTTGATTTTGTCCATGCTGTCGCCACTTGTCCATGTAATAGGCGTGAGTCAACACGAGCTAACACAATTTTCATTTTACCATCTCCAAGTACTGTTCCTTCTGGGATAGTAGTTGCGTGTTTAGTAGAAGCAGAAGATTGTGTTGGCATTTCGACTGTTGTTCGAACACCTTCTTTGCTTGGTTCAATAATTGCGGCAGCAATTTCTTTCGCCGTTTCCATTGAAAAACGAGAAGAATAGGCTTCAATTAACATTGGTAAATTTAAACCAGCAACAATAGCCCAATTACTATGTTCACCACATAAATTGTTAGCCTGATTAAATGGTGTCCCTCCCCATAAATCTACTAAAAACAGGACTTCTTCTTGATTAGCAAATGTTGCAATGGCTTCAAGCATTCGTTCTTTTAAACTTTCAGGACTATCACTTGGGTGCAAGGTAACAGCTTTAACATTTTCTTGCTCTCCAAATATCATCGATCCTGATTGTAGAATACCTTCCGCAAACTCACCATGAGTTGCTAGGATGATTCCAACCATATAACGACCTCCTAATTTTATATTAATTGCATAATATAAAGTATGTAAAATAAAATTATCTGGTTATTTTATAATAAAAAATAAGTTAAAAATTATGTGAGCATCACATTTTTATAAAAAACTTAGTTTTTTATTGTTTATTAAAGTAAATTTAGTCTATCTTACAGTGTTCGACGAATAAAACCATTTTCTTTTTTTAGTCTCACTCTGGCTTGCTCTGCATTTAAACTTGAAAGAATCATCAAAATAGCAGTTTTACAATGCTTATTACTTTCGGCTAATGCGGCAATGGCTTTTTCTCGACTGCAATCGGTAGCCTGCATAACAATGGATATTTGTCGTTCAACAAGTTTTGCGTTGGTAGCTTGTACGTCAACCATTAAATTACTATAGACTTTGCCGATTTTTATCATGCTGGCAGTGGTTAACATGTTAAGGACTAATTTTTGTGCTGTACCTGCTTTCATTCTGGAGGAGCCAGTAATTACTTCTGCACCAACAATTGGTGTAATAGCAATATTGGCTAAATTAATCATTGGTGCTAATGGGTTACAGCATAAGCTGATCACTGTTGATCCAATTGATTTAGCATATTGCATAGCACCTATTACATAAGGTGTGCGCCCACTAGCTGCAATGCCAACTAAAACGTCATTTGAGTTAAAATTAATGTTTTTTAAGTCAGTAATTGCCAGTTCTGGGTTATCTTCGGCGTTTTCAATTGCCTTAAAAATAGCTGTTTTGCCTCCAGCAATTAAGCCAATAACTTGTTCTGGTGATGTGCCATAAGTTGGTGGACATTCACTTGCATCTAAAATACCTAATCGGCCTGAAGTGCCAGCACCTATATAGATTAGTCTACCTTGATTTGAAAATGCTAAACTAATCGCATCAATGGCTTTTGCGATATTGGGTAGCTCTTTTTCAATAGCCAATGCGACTTTTTTATCTTCATTATTGATGATTTGTAGTATTTCTAATGTTGAACAGTTATCTATTTTTTCGCTATTAGGATTACGACTTTCTGTTATCATTGCTGATAGATTAATGTGATTCATTATTTTTTAATCCTAACCATAATAAAAATATAACTAAAGCAAATAAGCTTCCAAAACCAACACCGATAGCAGTAACCGATAAATTTAAAGCAACGGCTAACGTATAAAATCCTAACATTACCATCATTGCAGTATATTCGCTTAAATTTTGCACTGAAATAACACTACCAGCACCAACTAACTCTTTACCTATTTTTTGAATAAAGGCATTTAATGGTACCAAAAAGAAGCCACCTAATGCTCCGATAATAATGAGTAAAATATAAGACGAAATTATGTTGCTTTGCAAAGTGAAGGCAATTACCGCTATACCCATCATTATACCAGCAGGAACGCAGCGTAAGGTTTTGTTAATAGAAATAAATGTACTAGCTAGACCTGCGCCAATAACAATACCGATAGCAACTATTGCATTAAGGTTTGTTGGTGTTGCGTTGTCATGAATATTTAAGATAGCTGGAACCCAACTAATTAATAGAAAACGTAAAGTAATACCAGCTCCCCAAAATAAACTGGTACCCAATAGTGTAAATAAAACACGTTTATTATTGCATATGATTTCTAATGTATTAGTAAAATCGTTTACCATATTGATAAATTGCCATGAAATATTTTGCCGTGCAGCAGGTAATTTAGGAATAAAAAAATTAGCAATAACAGCTAGCCCATACACTAACACGCACACAAGTAAGGAAGCGCTCACATTAAGATCGGCAATATGACCACCAGCTAGCGAACCAAGTAAAATGGCGGCAATGGTTGATGCTTCTATTAACCCATTTGCTTTAACTAAATTATCACCTGTAGTTAGTTCGCCTAAAATTCCGTATTTAGCAGGGGAATATGCCGCAGCGCCTATACCGACTAGAAAATAGCCAGCAAAAGGGCTGATGTTTAAACAGATGCAACCAGCACCTAGTAATTTTATACTATTTGAAATCATCATTGCCTTACCTTTTGATATGCTGTCAGCAAATTGACCAACAAAAGGTGAAAGGATAATAAATGGCAGTACAAAACTAATCTGTAATACTGATTGACTCCATGCTGGATAATGTAAATTTTTGATGAAAGCTAAGATCGCAAAAAAAATTGCATTATCAGCAAATGCTGAAAAAAACTGCGCAAGCATGGTTGCAACCATGCCTTTGCTTAATAGAGAATGTTGTTTCATGTGACATCCTTTAGTTTATTCGTCAGCCATTTTTCGTAAAGTAATAAAATCAATTTTACCTGTACCTAGTAGTGGTAACTCTTTTACTATACGAATATCACGAGGAATAGCTAGTGCTGGAATGCCCAATTCTTGAGATGCTTGATTAAGTTGCTCTCGATTTAATTTTGTTGAGGTAGTAAATAAGACAATTGCTTCCCCTTTAGCTGCATCAGCTTTGACTGTTGCACCGTGCATTGCATCAGAGTCAACTTTTTTTGCTAAGGATTCAACACTTTCCAATGAAACCATTTCACCAGCAATTTTTGCAAATCGTTTCAAGCGTCCTTTAATTGTCACAAACCCATCACTATCAATAGCAACGATATCACCGGTATCATACCAACCTTTTTCGGCTTGTCCATTTTCATCAGCTGCTACTGGTTCTTCAAGTTTGCCGGGATTTTCCACCCGTAAATAGCCTTTCATTACATTAGGCCCTTTGACTTGCAATTGACCTCCATCGCTAATGCCTGGAATGTGAATTAATCTTGATACCATGCCTGGAAGTAATCGCCCTACAGTCCCAGCTTTAAATGCCATAGGAACATTAAGGGCTACAACAGGTGCACACTCGGTAACGCCATAGCCTTCTAAAATACGAATGCCATATTTATCTTTCCATTGTTCTCGTACTGCATCTGATAATTTTTCGGCACCTGCAACAACATAGCGTAAACGCATAAAATCATATGGGTGCGCATAACGGGCATAGTTTGCCAAGAAAGTTGGCGTACCAAATAAAACCGTACAATTTTGGTCATAAATAATTTCAGGGACCATACGGTAATGTAATGGATTTGGATATAAAAATGTACGGCTACCTGAAAATAGCGGTAAAAATAATCCAGCTGTAATACCAAAAGCATGGAATAATGGTAGAGCCGACATGAAGCGATCTGCAGGGGTTGGATCTATAACCGTTCGAATTTGTTCAACATTAGCAAGTAGGCTTCCATGACTATGAGCAACACCTTTAGGGTTCCCCTCTGAACCAGAGGTAAACAGTACTAGTGCTTCGTCATCGCTTGATTGTTGGTATTTAATTAAGCGTGGAATATATTGATGCACTGCAACATAAAGCTTATCTTTTAAAGTTAAGTTTTTACGCAAATCTTCAAGAAAACACCATTTAACGTCTTTGATTTCTTCAAGTAGATAATCAAGTTTACCTTTTCTAATAAATTTGCGTGAAGTAATAATCGTTTTGATTTCAGCAGCAGTAATGGCACAGTTTAAGCCTTTTGTTCCCGCAGTATAGTTAAGCATTGCTGGAATTCGATTTTTTACTGACAAACCAAAAATAGTTGCAACAGTAATGGTTGCGTTGGGTAATAAAACACCAACTCTCTCTTTATTTTTAGTAATTTTGGCAATAATACAACTAACACCTATAATTTGTTTTAATAAACTGCGATAAGATGCTTCGTGAGTTGTCGGGTCTTGTACCATTCTTGATTTCACGCCATAGCGAACTTGTGCTTCTAATAATGCTTCAAACAGCGTTAATTTTGGACGACTTGCCATGCGTGCGTTCATCATAATTTGATGAAGTTTTTCACCTGCAATATAACGCCTTTCACTAGCTTTAGGCGCATCGGGCATTGGAATAGATGTAGGGTTAAGTACATGAATGGTTATTTTAGGAAATAAACGACGTTTAAATAAACCTTTTAAACGACTAGTTAAAGTAAATTCAGCGCCTTCGATCCACACTGGTACAATGGTAGCTTGAGAGCGAGCAGCAACAAAAGCAGCACCATCATAAATTTTCATTAATGAGCCAGTTATAGTAATTCTTCCTTCGGGAAAGATCACTATAGGACGACCTTTTTCGATTTCTCGAACTAATCGCTTAATTGCCATTGGACTGACTGGGTCCATTGGCACAAAATCAACATAACGCTTTGCTAAGCGAACTAACCAATGATTAATATAACCCGAATAAATAGCAAAGACTGGTCTTACGGGTAAAAATACGCCGATTAGAATACCATCAAGAAAAGATACATGATTAGGGGTAATGAGAAGTCTATCTTGTTTTAAGTTTTCAAAATTACCATGAATTCTTACATGAAATAGGATCTTTAAGAAAAATTTTAATATTTTAAATAGCATCTGATTTCTCAAATATCGTGCAATATTACACGCTGTAATAATAGTGAAAATATAGAAGATATACAAGAACTGCGATTTTTGTTATATAAAACAGTTTTTTATGGTTTAATTAACAATAAATCTTGATCTAAAAAATAGATAATAGATACTAAAGTTCAAAAAATATAGAAAATCAATTAAGGAATAAAAATGCTTATTTTAACGGCCAATGATATTGAAAGATTTTATACAATGAAAGATGCGATAGCTGCAGATAAACAAGCTTTGAAAATCTATAGCCAAGGAAACAGTGATGTGCCGTTACGAATAAATTTTGATATGCAAAAGGGACAATCCTTGTTTATGCCCGCACATATTAAAGGTAGCGATATTGTGGGTATAAAAATTGTTTCGGTATTTCCTGACAATCCTAAATTGGGTAAACCATCAGTACCAGCTCAAGTTTTAATGTTAGATCCGCAAACAGGTGAAGTCTGTGCTATGTTAGATGGCACTTTTGTCACTCAGCTTCGTACAGGAGCCGTTCAAGGTGCAGCAACCGATTTGTTGGCGCGTAAAAATGCTAGTCGAGCAGTGTTGATAGGTACTGGTGGGCAAGCTGTATCTCAATTAGAGGCAATGTTAACTGTTCGTTCACTTACTGATGTCGCTATTTTTGATATTGATACACAAAAAGCGGAACAATTTACAGAAGAGATGAAATATCGTTTTGCTCATTTTTCTACTAACCTTTATTTTTCAAAAAATTTGGATGATGACATTAGTCAAGCTGATATTATTACTTCGGTTACAACCTCAAAAGTTGTGACATTTAATGGCGAAAAAGTAAAACCTGGCACGCACGTTAATGGAGTGGGTGCTTATACGCCAGAAATGCATGAAATTCCTGAATGTGTAGTTGAAAAGGCTAATATTCGGGTAGTTGATACTAAAGAAGGCGTATTTGCTGAAGCAGGTGATATTATTGATCCAATTAAACAACAATTGGTATCAGAAGATGATTTTTTAGAGTTAGGAGATTTAGTGATAGATCCAACCCAATGCCGTCTAAATGATCAGCAAGTCACGCTGTTTAAAACTGTTGGTACAGCTGTATTAGACGTGTATATTGGCTACGATATTTATCTTAAAGCAAAAGAAAAAGGAATTGGTACGTTTTTATAATACTTAGATATCAAGTTAGTATAATTTTGTGTCAAAAAGTTTCAGGTAACTAGGTGTTTGAGTATAAAAATTAGCTTTTTAGTTCTTCTTTTTGTGAACGCCTAAGTAATGCCACTGCGGCTTGTTTTGGATCTTTATTTTCATAAATAACTTGATAAATTTGTTCAGTGATAGGCATATCTACATGATATTTTTGAGCTAATAACCAGACTTCTTTTGTATTGTTGCGACCTTCAACAACTTGGCCAATAGCATCTTGAGCTTCTTGAATGGATTTATTTTGGCCAAGTAACATTCCAAAACGACGATTACGGGATTGATCATCGGTACAGGTTAAAACCAAATCACCTAATCCAGCCATTCCCATAAAGGTTGCTGGATCTGCCCCTAATACTGCACCTAAACGCATCATTTCGGCAAGTCCACGTGTAATTAATGCTGTTCTGGCATTGGCTCCAAAGCCAAGACCATCAGATAATCCAGCACCAATAGCGATAACATTTTTGATTGCACCACCAAGTTGCACTCCAATAAAATCTTTGCTGCTATAGACCCGGAAGCTTTTGCTACAATGAAACAAAGTTTGCAGTTGATTTAAAAAATGCTCATTAGTTGATGCTACAGTTACCGCTGTTGGTAATCCAGATGCGACTTCTTTAGCAAAAGTAGGACCAGAAATGACCGCTAATGGAATCTTATTGCCCAAAATCTCCTCTGCAACATCTTGTAATAATCGGCCAGTATTAACTTCAAGTCCTTTTGTAGCCCAGACAATTTTTGTATCTTGGCGTAAAAAAGGTTTGATTTGAGTCAAAATACTTGCAAAAGCATGACTTGGCACCACAATAAGTAAAATTGGCGCAGCTAAAACTGCCGTTTTTAAATCAGTTTCAACTTGTAACAGATTTGGGAAAGGAATATTTGGTAGAAACTGTTTATTTTGTCTGTCATGCTGCAGAATGGCCATTTTATCAGGATTGTGCCCCCATAATAAAGTTGAGTGACCATTTCGAGCCAGCAAAATAGCTAAAGAGGTCCCATAAGATCCAGCGCCAATTACTGTTACTGCAGCATCTTTTTTCATAATAATCTAATAAATTTATTATCAGTTAATTGTAATACAATGACTATTGTAGTGTTTCTTTTGATTCAGCTTCAGCTTGTTGTTGCTGAATATAATTCATAAATAGTGCTTCAAAATTTACTGGTTCTAAATTCACTTGTGGGAATGTACCTTTATTCACTAAACTTGAAATTACTTCACGAGCATAGGGGAACAAAATATTTGGACAATAAGCACCAACACAATGTTGAATTTGGCCTTCGTCAAATCCGACAAGTGAGAAAATACCCGCTTGAGTAACTTCACAGATATACACAACTTCGTTTTGTTGTTTTACTGTTACAGTGACACGAAGTGCAACTTCATATACATTTTCACTTAAAACTTGCGAAGATGAATTTAATTCAAGATTCAGTTCTGGTTGCCATTGTTTAGTAAAAATTTCTGGAACATTATTAGTTTCAAATGAAACATCTTTAGTATAAATACGTTGAATAGCAAACTGTGTTTCTGGTTGTTGTGTATTGTTTTGTTCTGTCATGATAAAACCTTATTTTTTATAATATTATTTTCTAACTAATGGTAAATTCTCGCCGTTCCATCCAGCAATACCGTCTTTTAATACAAAGACATTTGAAAAACCTTGTTTGACAAGTATTTCACCTATACCTGTTGATGATAAACCATTCTCATCAATTAAAATAATGATATTTTCTTTAAACTTTTCAATTGTTTTTGCACTTGCATTTTTAATGTCGATAGGCAAAATGTTATGAGAATCTGTTATATGCCCTTTTTTGAAGCTATCAGCAGAGCGAATATCAATAATAACTGCATCTTGTTTATTTACCATATGGATTGCCTGAGCATTATTGATAACTTTAACTTTAGATAGCTTTCCTTTAATGGTTAGTACAATGATTGCAATAAACAGCACAATCCAACCTAGGGACAGTAAAAAATGATTTTTTACAAAAGGTAGAATTTCGAGTGTTATAAAGTCCATATTTGTATGATTACCTAGTCATTTCAATATAAGGTGAGATTATAACGATATTATGCACTGAAATACAGCACCAATAAGAAAATCTTGCTATTTTATAAAAAATATTTATTTAATTTTAAGGGATAGGTTAATGAGATTGAAACAATTTATCTTTTGGGTTTGTGTTGTATTTTCCATTATTTCTCCGGCGTTTGCTGATAATTCTTCTGAATTTAATAAATTTAATTCTCAAACTATTGAAGACGAATCTTTATTAGCTAATTATTATTTAGAAAATGGTGATTATCATCAAGCTTATGCTGAACATATTTTAATAAACAAATTTCTGAGTTAAAGAGAACAAAACTTCGTAACGTAAAAATCAAACATTCAGAATATTTCCCGCATTATGACTATGATCCAGATTTAACTTGTCGTGATTTTTTGCGTGAATTTGATGCAGATGCGTCCGATTTCTTTAAATATAATGATTGTATACAAAATGATAAAGAACAAGGAAACCCCTTAAAGTTATTTATAAAATTGAAGGTAAATATGCAAAACAAGCACATCAGTATTTAGCTAACACCATGGGAATAGGTGAACTTAAATTAATTTGCTGTTATTGGGGTACGGATGTTTATCCTTCTACATCTTTTGTAAATCCTAAAGATCATATGCTGTATCACGTGGTGTTTAGTTCAGAAGAAACGATTGAGCATGACTGGAATAAAATAACTTTTCATTTGAGCATTGAAGCACTGCGAGAAGATATATAGAGCATAAAAATTGGGTTTAATTTTTTATATGACTATTTTGGTGCATTATTCTGGTGCTTATTGCATTATTTTAGTGCAACTGTAATATTTATGTTACTATAGCTACTTATAAAGCCACCAAAAATAGAGTTAAAAAATTGGCATTATATTTGCATACGTTATAGCAATTTGGTAAGAATACCTTAAAAACTGAATAATTATTATTTGTCCTCAATGGAGAAGATACATGTCTATACTAAAAGTTTTAACACAAATTAAAGAAAATGATGTTAAGTTTGTTGATTTACGTTTTACCGATACAAAAGGTAAGGAGCAACACGTTACAATTCCTGTTAGTCAAATTGATGACAGCTTTTTTGAAGATGGTAAGATGTTTGACGGTTCATCAATTGCAGGTTGGAAAGGTATTAATGAATCAGATATGGTGTTAATGCCAGATACATCAAGTGCTGTTATCGATCCTTTTTTTGAAGATGTGACATTAAATCTCCGTTGTGATGTTTTAGAGCCTGCAACATTACAAGGATATGATCGTGACCCACGTTCAATTGCTAAACGTGCCGAAGAATTTTTAAAATCATCAGGTATTGCTGATACTGTTATTTTCGGCCCTGAACCAGAATTTTTCTTATTTGATGATGTTCGTTTCGGTTCGCCAATGTCAGGTAGCTTTGTACATATTGATGATATTGAAGCGGCCTGGAACTCAGGTACTAAATATGACGAAGGCAATAAAGGCCATCGTCCAGGTGTAAAAGGTGGTTATTTCCCACTTCCTCCGGTTGATTCATCACAAGATATCCGTTCTGAAATGTGCTCAATTATGGAGCAACTTGGCTTAGTGATTGAGGCGCATCATCATGAAGTTGCAACAGCAGGTCAAAATGAAATTGCCTGTCGTTTTAATACGTTAACTAAAAAAGCTGATGAAGTGCAAATTTATAAATATGTTGTACAAAATGTAGCACACGCATATGGTAAAACCGCGACCTTTATGCCAAAACCAATATTTGGTGATAATGGTTCTGGTATGCACTGTCACCAATCATTGGCAAAAGATGGCGTAAATTTATTTGCTGGTGATAAATATGCGGGCCTTTCTGAAATGGCATTATTCTATATTGGCGGTATTATTAAACATGCGAAAGCAATTAATGCATTTACAAACCCTGCAACTAACTCTTATAAACGTCTTGTCCCGGGATATGAAGCACCAGTTATGCTTGCTTACTCGGCCCGTAACCGTTCAGCATCAATCCGTATTCCAGTTGTGACTAGCCCTAAAGCTCGCCGTATTGAAGTTCGCTTCCCAGATCCAGCTGGTAATCCATACTTATCTTTTGCTGCGCAGTTAATGGCTGGTTTAGATGGTATTATCAATAGAATTCACCCTGGTGATGCAATGGATAAAAACTTATATGACTTACCACCAGAAGAGTCTAAATTAATTCCTCAAGTTGCGGGTTCACTTGAAGAAGCACTTAACGCATTAGATGCAGATCGTGAATTTTTAACACGTGGTAATGTATTTACTAACGATGCTATTGATGCATACATTGATTTAAAACGTCAAGATGTTGATCGTGTACGTATGACACCTCACCCAGTTGAGTTTGAAATGTACTATAGTCTATAAGCTATATAGTAATTTAACCTATCAAACCACCGTTAATTTGCGGTGGTTTCTAATCAGGACGGAAAACCAACGATGACATTTGATAATGAATCTGATGCTAATCTTGTTCTCGATTCTATGATTACAAGTATTTTATTACTTGATACTAAGCTTAATATTCTGTATGCCAATATTGCTGCACAGCAATTATTAGCACAAAGTTCAAAAAAATTATTAGAAAGTTATCTTCCTGATTTGCTGGGATACTTTTCTTTGGATATAAATTTAATGCTCAGTACATTAGAGCAAAATCAGGGTTTTACAGATAATGAAGTCAATTTAGTTATTAATAATGAATTACATATTTTAACGTTGACAGCTCAACTATTAGGTAATGGACAGATTTTAATTGAAATGACGCCATTAAATAGCCATAAACGCCTTAGCCAAGAACAATTGCAACAAGCGCAACAGAGTGCAGCTCGTGAATTAGTTCGTGGACTAGCTCATGAAATTAAAAATCCTCTCGGAGGGCTTCGAGGCGCCGCTCAATTATTATCACGTGAACTACCTAAAAATGAATTGCAAGATTACACAAAAATTATTATTGAACAAGCAGATAGATTAAGAAATCTGGTAGATAGGTTATTAGGTCCACAGCAGCGATTACAACAAAAAGAACAAAGTATTCATCAAGCAATAGAACGTATCTATGCTTTGCTGTGTTTGGAAAAACCAATCAATATTAAAATTCTGCGTGATTATGATCCAAGCTTACCTGATTTTATTCATGACTCCGAACAAATAGAGCAGGTAATTTTAAATATTGTTCGCAATGCTTTACAGGCTATCGGATCCAATACTGGCACAATTATTATCAGGACAAGAACTGCTTTTCAGATCACTTTACATGGCCAGCGCTATCGTTTGTGCGCTCGTATTGATATTGAAGATACTGGACCAGGTGTGCCTGTTCATATACAAGATACTTTGTTTTATCCTATGGTGAGCGGGCATGAAGGAGGTACAGGTATTGGACTTTCGATTGCAAATAATATTGTTGATCAACATCATGGTAAAATTGAATTTAATAGTTGGCCTGGGCATACTCAATTTTCTGTCTATTTGCCAATTAGGTAGTGAGGTAAATAAAATGAATGTGTGGATTGTTGATGATGATAGCTCTATTCGATGGGTATTAGAAAAAGCATTAACTAATGCTCATTTTAACTGTGTTAGCTTTGAGAGTGGTAAGCAAGTTATTGATGCATTAGATACATATGTACAAAAACCAGCTGTACTAATTTCTGATATTAAAATGCCAGGACTTGATGGTTTGACATTGCTTCATCATATTAAAGAGCAAATGCCGAATTTGCCAGTTATTATTATGACTGCTCATTCCGATCTAGATGCAGCAGTAAATGCCTATCAAAAAGGTGCTTATGATTATATTCCTAAACCTTTTGATGTGGACGAAGTTATTCAATTGGTTGAACGTGCGATTTCACAAACTCAAAGTAATAAAACCAATAATAATACAACAAGTAAAGCATCGACCGGCATTATTGGTGAAGCACCTTCAATGCAGGAAGTTTTTCGTATTATTGGTAGGCTTTCCAAATCATCAATTAGTGTATTGATTAATGGTGAATCAGGAACGGGGAAAGAATTAGTTGCAAAAGCATTACATATCCATAGCCCTCGCTCACAATCCCCTTTTATTGCGCTAAATATGGCAGCCATCCCTAAAGATCTTATTGAGTCAGAACTTTTTGGACATGAAAAAGGGGCGTTTACTGGAGCGGCTCAAATTAGGCACGGTAGGTTTGAACAAGCGAATGGTGGTACATTATTTCTAGATGAAATTGGTGATATGCCACTTGATGTTCAAACTAGATTATTAAGGGTGCTTGCTGATGGGCAATTTTATCGTATTGGCGGTTATTCACCTGTCAAAGTAGATGTCCGTATTATTGCAGCTACTCATCAAGATTTACAAGCTAGGGTTCGTGAGGGTAAATTTAGAGAAGATCTTTTTCATCGTCTAAATGTAATTCGCATCTTATTACCACCGCTACGCGATCGAATTGAAGATATACCAAAACTATCAGAACATTTTTTACATACAACCGCCAAAGAATTGGGGGTAGAAAGTAAAGTATTCAGTTCGGAAGCTTTAAATGTTTTATGTCGCTTTAATTGGCCAGGTAATGTTCGTCAACTTGAAAATATTTGTCGCTGGGTTACGGTGATGTCTTCAAATAAAGAGGTTTTAGTTCAGGACTTGCCTCCAGAATTGTTGCAATTATCGACAGTTAAAACAGTGGTTACAAATGAAAATACCACATTGCCTACAAGCCACTTTTCTCAACAAGAAGTTGATTGGAAAGTATTGCTGGAACAATGGGCAAAACAAGCTCTAATAGATGGTAAAACAGGAATTTTGACTGAAGCAATAAATGATGTTGAACGAATCTTACTAAGAAGTGCACTTAATTTTACTCGAGGTCACAAACAAGATGCTTCTCATCTGTTAGGCTGGGGGCGAAATACATTAACTAGAAAACTTAAAGATTTATCGCTTGATCCCACTAAACACCCTTAATCACCAATATTAATTATGCTATCGAACAAATCGATAGCTTTTTAATCCATTCATTTGAGTGCTATTTAATCTATCTTTTATCACATATTAAATTTTTAAATAGTTAAAGTGCATTGAATAGAGCAAATTTTTTGGTTACAATCTTAATGTAAATGATAATTATTATAATTATCGTTTTTTGTTTTTTATTTGGTTGATAATTAGGAGTTACAATGTATTCATATATCAAAGTGAAATTTTTAGTTTTGCTTGCTGTTTTGCTTGTTTTGGTTGGATGTGACAATAAAAAAGAACAGCAAACCTCTGCAAATACGCTTACCATTGAACATGCTCAAGGTAAAACCGATGTGCCTGAAAATCCTAAAAAAGTTGTTGTTTTTAATACTGCAACACTTGATATCATGGACGCATTAAATATTCCTGTGACAGCAGTGCCTCAATCAGATGTACATTATCCAACTTTCTTATCTAAATATGGACGCAAAGACTACACTAATGTGGGCACTTTATTTGAACCAAATTATGAAGTTTTAAGTTCAATTCAACCAGATGTTATTGTTGCTGGAGGTCGCGCTACTGATGCTTATAAAAAATTGAATGATATTGCTCCGACGATTTCTTTAGATATTGACCCAAATAATTTTTTAAGTAGTTTAACTCAAAGAACAGAACAATTAGGCTCAATCTTCAATAAACAAAATGAAGCTAAGAAACTTATTGCCGATTTTAATCAAAAAATCGAACAATTGAAAACCAAGACAACTACTGCTGGCACAGCACTAGTGATTATGATTAATGGCGGTAAGATGTCGGCTTATGGCTCAAAATCTCGTTTTGGTTTTGTGTTTGATGTGCTCGGTTTTCAGCCAGCAACTACTTTCCAAGAAGCTGGTCGTCATGGTAATGCTGTTACCTCTGAATTTATTTTGAGTGTTAATCCGCAGTGGATATTTGTGTTAGATAGAGATAATGCAATAGGTAATAAAGAAGCTCAGTCTGCACAACAAGTACTTGACAACGAATTGATCCGAAAAACTGCTGCATGGCAACAAAACCATATTGTTTATTTAGATTCTTCTTCCATGTATATTGCTGGCGGTATTCAAACCTATAGCCGTTTGATGGATCAAATAGGTGTCGCTTTGCAAAGTGAACCAGCGCATTAATGTAAAGCATGATTAAATCATTTTATTTTATTGCAGGTATGTTCATTTTATTGATCATGACTGCAATAAGTTTATTTATTGGTGCAGGGCATGTGACACTATTTGATTTATGGTCAGATAGCAATATGCGTGAGATTTTTTTTGTAAGCCGTATTCCTCGAACTGTTGCCTTATTGTTAGCAGGTAGTGCCATGAGTGTTGCAGGTTTGATTATGCAATTATTAACACAAAATCGATTTGTTGAACCTTCTTTAGTTGGCACTACTCAATCGGCTAGTCTTGGCTTATTAGTTATGATGGTTTTAGCTCCTGGCGCTAGTGTCATGACTAAAATGGTTGTTGCTAGCCTATTTGCTATGATTGGCACAATGATATTTATGGCGATTTCTCGAAAGATTATTTTAAAGTCAGCAATAATGGTACCTCTTATTGGCATTATGTTAGGTGCAGTTATTAGCGCTATTACTACATTTTTTGCCATGTATTTTGATTTATTACAATCACTTGGTGGTTGGGAATCAGGTGATTTTTCAGCTATTTTAAAAGGTCGTTACGAATTATTATGGTTGGTGGGTGGTTTGACATTACTTGCTTGTTGGTGTGCGGATCAGTTTACTGTAGTTGGCTTGGGGCGTGATTTTTCTATTAATGTAGGGCTTAACTATCGTCGTGTTATGTTAACAGGACTTATTGTTATTGCATTAATTGGTGGTATTGTCGTTGTAGTTGTTGGAGTTTTACCATTTTTAGGATTGATTGTACCAAATATTGTTAGTTTATTATTTGGGGACAATGTTCGTAAAACCATTCCATGGATCTGTTTGTTTGGTAGTGGATTAGTTTTAATTTGCGATATTATTGGGCGTGTAATTCGCTATCCTTTTGAGATCCCCGTGAGTGTTATTCTTGGCGTAGTTGGCGCTATTATTTTTTTAATATTGTTGAGTCGAAAACGTCATGTTAGTTAATCAAAAACGCCATATTTTGTGTCAAAAAAGAGTTCTTTTATTGTTAATTATTGCTTTAATATGCATAACATGTTTTATGACCTTCAACCTTAAAGGCAATATTAGCTATATTTTGAAGCATCGAACGTGGGTAATGCTAACTATGATTTTAGTCGCTTTTTCGGCTGCGACATCAACACTGCTTTTTCAAACAGTTACCAACAATCGAATATTAACACCTTCTATTATGGGATTCGAATCACTATTTGTACTTATTCAAACTGTTGTAATCTTTTGTATTGATTCACAAGGTATTCCTTATATTGGTATTATTGGTAAATTTGTATTCGAATCACTTTTATTAATTTTATTCTCTTTATTTTTATATCGAGGCTTGTTTACTAGACTCAAGAAAAATTTACATTTGGTATTATTAATAGGAATTATTTTAGGCACATTATTCCGTAGTTTTTCTAATCTATTGCAACGCTTAATGACCCCGTCTGAATTTGCTGTGCTTCAAAGTCGTATTTTTGCTACATTTACGCGTGCAGAGCCTGTATTGATTATCTTTTCGTTAGTAATAGTAGCTATTGTTGGTCTATTTTTATGGCAAATGCGATTTAAATTTGATGTACTTGCGTTGGGTCGGGATAATGCAATCAATTTGGGTATCGATTATCAAAAAAGTGTCACTATTATATTATTGCTAGTTTCAGTTTTAGTGTCAGTGTCAACGGCATTAGTCGGTCCATTCACTTTTTTAGGGCTTTTAATTACTAATTTAGCTTATAGTATTAGTGGATCAAGCCAACATCGTTTTTTGCTACCTACTGCTTTTTTGTTAGGTGTTATTTTTCTGGTCGGTGGACAAATGTTCTTAGAGCGAGTATTAAATATGGTTGGTGCATTATCCATTGTCATTGAATTCATTGGTGGTTCTTTGTTTATCTTCTTATTATTAAAAAAGGTTCCAAAGTGATAAAAATTGATAATGTTAGTAAAAACTATCAAACAGTATCTGTATTAAAAAATGTCAATGCGACGATTTCACAAGGTGGAATTACTGCTATTATTGGTCCAAATGGGGCGGGAAAATCGACGCTATTATCAATTATAAGTCGTCTTCTATTAGCTGATGAAGGACAAGTTAAAATTCAAAATATGGATGTTGTTAATACGCCAAGTGATAAACTTGCCACTTATTTATCAGTATTGAGACAAGAAAACCGTTTTACCAGTAGATTGTCTGTTTTTGAACTAGTTGGATTTGGGCGTTATCCTTATACCAAAGGGCGTTTAAATGCTGATGATTATAACCATATTTATCGAGCGCTCGATTTTTTAGATCTTACTGAATATAAAGACCGCTTTTTAGATGAATTATCTGGTGGTCAACGGCAACGAGCTTATGTTGCTATGGTGTTATGTCAAGATACTGAATATGTATTACTTGATGAACCACTCAATAATCTTGATATGAAACATGCTGTTGCCATGATGAAACAATTGCGCCGCGCAGCCGATGAGCTGGGTAAAACCATTGTGATTGTTATTCATGATATCAACTTTGCATCCGTATATTCAGATTACATCTTAGCGATGAAAAATGGTGAATTAATATACCAAGGCAATTCACAACAGATTATGAAAGCCAATATTTTAGAAGATATATTTGATACACCGGTCAAAATTGAAAATATTCACAATCAAAATATTGCTATTTACTATTAACAAATACAATGGAAATTAATTAATCTTAATAGTAAAAAGTTACAATTGTTTAATTAAGTAAATAAAAATTATTGTTTACTATTTATTTCTAACCATGTTAAATAATTGGCAATATTTTTGTCGAGATAATTATAATGAAATTACAGGAAATAGCACTTTTAGCTGGTGTATCAAGGACGACGGCCAGTTATGTGATCAATGGAAAAGCCAAAAAGTACCGCGTTAGTGATAAAACAGTCGAAAAAGTTATGTCGGTGGTGAAAAAACATAATTACCAACCCAATGCGGTAGCAGCGGGGCTTAGAGCAGGTAAAACCCGGACTATAGGCATTATTATTCCTGATTTAGAAAACAACAGTTACACTCGCATAGCTAATTATTTAGAACAATTGGTAAGAAAGGAAGGATATCAATTACTAATTGCATGTTCCGAAGATAATCCACAAGTCGAAAGAGAGTGTGTCAAACACCTTCAGCAGCGTCGCGTAGATGCCTTAATTGTTTCTTCTTCGTTTGTTTTTGCTCAAGATTATTTTTTTTATGATGACTGGCAAAACGAAAAGATTCCATTATTTGCACTTGATCGAATATTATCCATCTCTAAATTTAGAAATATTGTAGGTGCAGATAAACAAGATTCTAAATCACTTGCTCAAGCATTTAATAACTTTGTACAAGATTCAGTGGTTTATATAGGAGCCTTACCAAACTTATCTGTTAGTCAACTTCGTTTAGATGGTTTTAAAGATATCAAACTTGACAATTGTAATAAAGTTGATTTTTTATATGCAAATAACTATAGTCGACGAGATGCTGATTTAGCCTTTAGTCAATGGCTAGAAAGTCATGAATTGCCTAATGGCATATTTACTACCTCTTTTTCTTTATTACAGGGGAGCATTGATGCAATTTTAAGAAAATTTGGGCACTTACCCGAGAGTTTAACTATTGCTACCTTTGGAGATAATGAATTGTTAGATTTTTTACCATGTAAAGTTATATCACTTTCACAAGATCATAAAGAAGTTGCCGATGTAACAATAAAACTGTTTTTAAACTATCTGCATAACAATAATTACCAATCGGGCACAACAATAATTCCAAGACGATTGATCTATCGAGGTAGCTTAAGCCGTTAAGGTATTAATAGGCATAAAAAATATGTTAATTTTAAAACAGTTCAAATTAAAAAATAAGATCCAGATCACAAATTACTTATTAATAGACATAATTTATTTGATAATTAATGTTTATTTATTCATTATTGCTGAAACGATTCAATTGATTAAAGGATTTGTATTTTCTAAGTCATTTTAGTCGACCCAACATTATTAACCCAGAGGTATTTATTATATGTTTCATTTAGTTAAAGAAAATATTCATTTAAATGAACAAGCTACCAATAAAACTGAAGCGATAAAAAAAATTGCTACGGCATTAACCAATGCAGGATTTGTTGAAGATGGTTATGTCGATGGAATGCTAGAACGAGAAGCACAAGCAGCCACATATCTGGGTATAGGCCTTGCTATTCCCCATGGAACTACTAAAACTCGCCATTTAGTCAAAAAAACAGGGGTACAAGTATTTTGTTTTCCTAATGGTGTTCAATGGGGGGATGATGGTGAAAAGGCCTATCTTGCAATTGGTATTGCAGCAAGCTCTGATGAGCATTTAGAATTACTCCGTCAACTAACTCACGTACTTGGAGCTGAAGGGGTAGAGGAGCGAATTAAAAAAATTCAGTCAGCCGACGAAGCAATTGCTATTTTAACTGGTAAAACAAGTTCTGAAGATAGCCAATTTTCTATAAATGAATCTGCATTATTATTGGATATTCCTGCTGATAGTTTAGCAACTTTACAAGCATTAAATGCATCACGTCTAAAACAGCAAAATGCTGTAAATTCAAGTTTTATTGCCGATGTGTTGGACAATAAACCTACATATTTAGGTGATGGAGTTTGGTTAAATGATAGCAAACAAGGTAATTTAAAAAATGCTATGGCGATTAGTCGCACCATCAGTAATATTAATGAAGATGGTAAGCCTGTTAAGTTACTCATCACCATATCAGCAGTTGATGATTCTATTTCTGATATTGTAAATAATATTGCAACTTTAGTTTTTAACCAAAAATTACAATTACTATTATCAGCAAATACAGGTGATCTTATCAGCCTTCTTTTATCTGGTTCTGCGACAATAGAATCTAATAAGTCAGAAATCCAATCGACATCTTCAAATGAGTCGACTGTGGCTGAATCGAATAATGAATCATTAAGTCGTGAATTTATTATTCCAAACGAAAATGGCTTACATACACGCCCATCATCAGTACTAGTAAAATTAGTTAAAGAGTTTAATTGTAAGGTTACTGTCGCTAATTTAGATGGTAAAGGTGAACCAGTAAGTGCAACGAGTTTAATGAAAATTGTTGCGCTAGGCGCTAAAAAAGGTAGCCGATTACGATTTACTGCAGTAGGTGAAGATGCTACTCAGGCGCTTGATGCTATTGGTAAAGCAATTGGGGATGGTTTAGGTGAGGGGACTGAATAATGACTTATCGTGTCGCAACAATAACTTTAAACCCAGCTTATGATCTTTTGGGTTTTTGTCCCAAAGTTGAGCTTGGTGATGTTAATTTAGTCCAAACCAATGCATTACTTGCTGCTGGCAAAGGTATCAACGTTGCTAAAGTTTTGTCGGATTTAGATGTTCAATTAACTATTGGCGGTTTTTTAGGTAAAGAAAATCGTGATGGTTTTAACTTATTATTCAAATCATTAAATGTGATTGATCAATTTGAAACAATTGAAGGTCGTACTCGCATTAATGTTAAATTAACTGAGGAAAATAGTGAAGTGACTGACCTTAATTTTTCAGGCTTCACGATTAGCGAGCAAGATTGGCAACGTTTTGTTACAAATTCTCTTGAATGGCTAAAAGATATTGACATGGTGGCTATCAGCGGTAGTTTACCTGCTGGAGTATCACTTGATAAATTTACTAAGTGGATGGAACAAGTTAAAGCGATTTGTCCAAAGATCGTATTTGATAGTAGCCGAGATGCATTAGTTGCAGGATTAAAAGCAAAACCATGGTTAATTAAACCCAATGACAAAGAGCTAGAAATGTGGGTAGGTCGCAAATTACCAACATTAGAAGATGTTAAAGCAGCTGCTATGGAGTTAGTTAACGACGGCATTGAAAATGTAGTGATCTCGTTAGGAAGTAAAGGAGCTTTGTGGGTAACTAAAAATGAAGCATGGCTTGCAAAACCACCAAAATGTCATGTAGTTAGTACTGTTGGTGCCGGTGATTCAATGGTCGCCGGGTTGATGTATGGCTTAATGACTAATCGTTCAATTAAAGATACTTTAGTCTTTGCATCAAGTGTTGCAGCTTTATCAGTTGGGCAAGCTGGTGTTGGTATATCTGATTGCCAAGCTGTAAATAATATGCTAGAAAAAATTGAAATAATTTCTGAATAGGAGTATTCATGAATATATATATTATTGAAGGTAGTAATACAGGCCCAGTAAATGGACGTTTGGCTAAAGCGGAATTAGCTTTAGCCGCAAACGAATTAAATCTAAATCTGGTTGATAATGCAACATCGGCTGATGTTATAGTTGCAGTAGGCTCTGGAACTATCAGTGATAAAGCAGTTGTTGGTAAAAAGGTTTATGCCGTTGATGATTTAAATCAAATTTTTGCTAACCCAAAACAGATTTTAACAGATGCGCAAAGTAAAGCGAGTGTTTATCAACAAACAGCCGAAGCTATGTCTTCACCAAGTAATAATACCAGTGTAAAACGTATTGTTGCGGTAACCGCATGCCCAACAGGTGTTGCTCACACCTTTATGGCAGCAGAAGCGATTGAAGAGGAAGCCAAAAAACGTGGATGGTGGTGTAAGGTTGAAACACGTGGCTCAGTTGGTGTCGGTAATGAATTAACACCAGAAGAAGTGGCTTCAGCCGATGTTGTAATTGCGGCTTGTGATATTGATGTTGATTTGAGTAAATTTGCAGGTAAAAAACTTTATCGCACCAAAACAGGTCCAGCTCTGAAAAAAACAGCACAAGAATTTGATAAAGCATTTGAAGAAGCAACCGTATATCAACCGTCATCAAATACTTCAACCGCTAAATCAAGCAACGAGAAAAAAGGTATTTATCAGCACCTTCTAACAGGTGTATCTTATATGTTACCAATGGTGGTTGCAGGTGGTTTGATTATTGCGCTTTCATTCGCTTTTGGTTCATTTGAAATGGTTGATGGAGTACAAAAATTAATTGGAGAATCGCATTTAGCCGAAATCGGTGGTCTTGCTTTCTCACTTATGGTGCCACTGCTTTCAGGTTATATTGCTTATTCCATTGCTGACAGACCCGGTCTTGCACCAGGACTTGTTGGCGGTTTACTAGCAGTTTCGACGGGCGCTGGCTTTTTAGGTGGAATTATTATTGGTTATTTTGCAGGTTATCTAGCACTATTAATCACTAAATATTTACCATTACCAAAAAGTCTAGAGGCATTGAAACCAATATTAATCGTACCACTATTTGCAACGCTTATTACCGGTCTTGTGATGCAATTTATTGTTGGTACGCCTATTGCGTGGTTAATGAACGTTGTAACAGTATGGTTAAATTCAATGGGTACGGCCAATGCCGTTATATTGGGCGCTATATTAGGTGGCATGATGTGTACTGATATGGGTGGACCAATAAATAAGGTTGCCTATGCATTTGGTACAGGTTTAATTTCAGCGCAAGTTTATGCCCCAATGGCAGCGGTTATGGCTGGGGGCATGGTTCCACCTTTAGCAATGGGAATTGCGACATTGATTGCGCGCAAAAAATTTGCTAAAACTGAACAAGAAAGTGGTAAGGCTTCATTGGTATTAGGCTTATGCTTTATTTCAGAAGGAGCAATTCCATTTGCTGCGCGCGATCCATTACGTGTTATCCCATGTTGTATTGTTGGTGGTGCTATTACTGGTGGTATGGCGTTAGCCTTCGGTTCAACATTAATGACGCCGCATGGTGGTTTATTTGCTTTAGCAATTCCAGGTGTTGTTAAACCAGTAGTTGGCTACTTATTGTCTATTGTTGTTGGTGCCGTTATTGCTGGTGTAGCATATGCATTTATTAAACAACCAGAGTCAGAATCTGTAACTGCTGCGTAATTTTAAACATATAAATAAAAGCGCCATCAAGTGATGGCGTTTTTATATAATATGACATTTAAGCTATTTTTTTACCCAGCGCTGTAAATCTTTAGGGATAAAATGATCCATTTGTTGTAGTATAGTTCGATGATCTTCCGAAACAATTAATGTTTTATAAAAACTATCTCGAACAAAACCTTCATTAACTGCATGTTGCAAAAAATTAAGCATTGGTTGCCAAAATTCTAACACATTAAATAATGCAACGGGCTTTTCATGATAACCTATTTGCATTGCTGTCCAAACTTCAAAAACTTCCTCTAGCGTACCTGTTCCGCCGGGCATTGCAACAAAACCATCAGCAAGCTCAGACAGTCTTGCTTTACGTTGATGCATATTATCCACCACCTCTAAGCGCGTAATACCGTGGTGTGCAGTTTCGGCTTTGACTAAACGTTCAGGAATAATACCAATCACCTCACCGCCGTGCGCAAGTACTGTATTAGCAATAATCCCCATTAAACCTTTATTACCACCACCATAAATTAGCCGTCGATTTTGTTCTGCTAAAGTTTTGCCTAATTGTTCTGCTTGTGTACGATATTCTAATTGGCTTCCTTCGTTTGCTCCGCAAAAAATACAAATATTTTTTTTCATAAATGCTATTTTACCTGTTAATAATATATTTAATTATCTTAGCATATCTACAGATTAATTTGATTACAAGCTGAGCAGTTAATTCTATTTGCTGTTTTAGAGATTGACATTAGCGTTATATATAGTTAATATTCATCCCGTTAAGTGTTCCTCCATAGTTCAGTCGGTAGAACGGCGGACTGTTAATCCGTATGTCACAGGTTCAAGTCCTGTTGGAGGAGCCAATTTCTGAATTTATAAAACCTGCTTATGGCAGGTTTTTTTATATGCAACCCCTTCTGATTATTCGTTTTGTTATTACAGCAAATAGACCTAAATCCGAGTTTATTGAGTATGTATTTAGCCATTGCTAAATGGATTATTAGTTAAAATAAGATCAAAGCTTTGTGATAGTAAATTTTTGCTTTAGCATTGTGTTATTCTCGGCGCGGGGAAACAGCGTACAGCTGTTTTATGAACTAAATATAATAGCTCTAAAATCATACAAGAAACTAATTTAAGTTAAATAAAATAAAATAAAATAAACTTGCGAACAAGCTAAATTGTAATAACTAAGTTATATTTGTTTATCTAAGTTTTTAAGCATTTCGATGATCGGTCGATTGGCGTCAGGGAATTCGTCGGCATTCAGATCTTCTTGGTCAACCCAACGACTTGGTTGGCCTTCTTTAGCAAAAGGGACTCCATCCCACTCTTCAACTAAATACGCATGAATTGTGATATCGCGATCATCATAATTGTGTTTAAAGATATCTAAAAATTGAGCTTGGTGGATATGGATGTCAACTTCTTCAGCAATTTCTCGTTGTAAGGTTTGATATGGCGTTTCTCCGATCTCGATTTTTCCACCAGGAAATTCCCAAAAACCAGCAAGATGAGAGTCTTCACCGCGTTGGGTAATAAATATTTGACAATTTTGTGAACGAATAATACCTACAGCAATTTCAATATGTTTGTTCATAATTCTATTTGCCTATGAGTAAAATTAGGGAAAGTTGTAACTTTCCCTTTCAACCTATTGTCGATCCTAATCGACGATTTAATTATCAACTTTATTTGATGATACTAAATTTTTTCTTTACTGAACAGCACCATGGCAATGTTTATATTTTTTACCTGAACCACAAGGGCATGGATCATTACGACCAACTTTGGCTTGAGTTCGTACTATTGGTTGCGAAGAAGTGCCTGCTGATAGTTCTTCATTTTCGCCATTTATACTCGCTACCGAATCATGGTTAGCTTGTTGTTTAGCCATTAGTTTTTCCATTTCTGCTAGGCGTTGGCGTTCAGCTTCGTCAACTTCTTCTTGTGAGCGAATTTGTACGCGACTCAAAATACCAATAACATCATATTTTAATGATTCTAGCATGTTAGCAAACATATTAAACGATTCTCGTTTATATTCCTGTTTTGGATCTTTTTGTGCATAGCCGCGCAAATGAATACCTTGGCGTAAATAATCCATAGCTGCTAAATGTTCTTTCCAAAGCGTATCAAGTGTTTGTAACATAACACTTTTCTCGAAATGTCTAAATGCTTCAGCTCCAGCCATATTTTCTTTTTCTAAATATTTGTCTTGAGCAATTTGTAAGATTCGTTCACGCAATGTTTCTTCGTGCAGATTTTGCTCTTCATCTAGCCATTTTGCGACCGGTAAATCCAAATCAAAGTCTGTTTTTAGTGCAGTTTCAAGACCTGGTATATTCCACATATCTTCAATTGATTGTGGTGGAATGTATTGGTCAATTAGAGTGTTAAATACATCACCTCGAATTGAATCAATGGTATCTTTTATATCGGTATTATCAAGTAAGCCGTTTCGTTCTCGGTAAATTACTTTACGTTGATCGTTGGCGACATCATCATATTCAAGAAGTTGTTTACGAATATCAAAGTTGCGACTTTCAACTTTCTTTTGAGCATTGGCAATGGCTTTTGTGACCCATGGGTGTTCAATAGCTTCACCTTCTTTCATACCCAATTTACGCATCATATTACCCATACGATCAGAGGCGAAAATTCTCATCAATGGATCTTCCAGTGATAGATAAAAGCGTGAAGCGCCAGGGTCACCTTGACGTCCTGCACGACCTCGTAGTTGGTTGTCGATACGGCGTGACTCGTGACGTTCAGTACCTAAAATATAAAGTCCACCTAACTCAATCACTTCTTCGTGTTTTGTTTGCCAAGCTTGTTTCGCTTTTTCGATGTCTTCTTGTGTTGGATTTTCAATTTTTGCTATATCATTTTGCCAGTTACCGCCGAGCATAATATCAGTACCACGACCAGCCATGTTGGTTGCAATAGTAACAGCACCTTTACTCCCTGCATTAGCAATGATTTCTGCTTCTTGAGCATGGAATTTAGCATTTAGGACATTATGTTTGATACCTGCTTTTTTAAATGCTTGTGAAACTAATTCTGATTTTTCGATTGATGCTGTTCCGACTAAAACAGGTTGACCGCGTTTTACACATTCTTTTACATCAGATACAATCGCATTTATCTTTTCCTTTTCGGTCATATAGACAAGGTCGGATTGATCTTTTCGTTGCATTGGGCGATTAGTTGGAATAACAATCGTATCTAAACCATAAATTTGGTTAAACTCAAATGCTTCAGTGTCAGCAGTACCTGTCATGCCCGCTAGTTTTTCATATAAACGGAAATAGTTTTGGAAAGTAATTGAAGCCAGTGTTTGGTTCTCATTTTGGATTTTAACGTGCTCTTTTGCTTCAACAGCTTGATGTAAACCATCAGACCAACGTCGACCATCCATTGTTCTTCCAGTATGTTCGTCAACGATGATAATTTCGTTATCTCTGACAATATAATCAACGTCGCGATGGAATAGGTGGTGAGCGCGTAGGGCTGCATTAACGTGATGCATCAATACGATATTGCTTGGCGCATAAAGTGACTCATCACCTTTCATGATACCTTGTTTTATCAGTAATTCTTCAACTTTAACTAAGCCTCGTTCTGTTAAGTTAACTTGGCGTGATTTTTCATCAATTGAGAAGTCACCATCACCTTGGAACTGGTCAGAGTCTTCTTTTTCTTGACGGGTCAAGTAAGGAATGATTTTATCAACGCTAATATATCTGTCGGAACTATCTTCCGCTTGACCTGAAATAATCAGAGGTGTTCTTGCTTCATCAATTAAAATTGAGTCAACTTCATCGACTAAGGCGTAATGTAATGGACGTTGTACTCGAGCATCTTTGGTAAATACCATATTATCGCGTAGGTAGTCGAAACCATATTCATTATTGGTACCATAGGTGATATCTGCGTTGTAAGCCTCACGTTTTATGTGTGTGGGCATATTTGGCAGGTTAATCCCTACAGTTAAGCCCAAAAATTCGAATAAAGGACGATTATTTTCAGCGTCTCGCTGCGCTAAGTAATCATTAACTGTAACAACGTGTACACCTTTACCTGTTAGTGCATTTAAGTAGGCAGGTAATGTCGCTGTTAAAGTTTTACCTTCACCCGTACGCATTTCAGCAATGCAACGTTCATTTAATACCATACCACCGATTAACTGCACATCAAAATGACGCATGCCAAATACACGTTTACTCGCTTCACGTACCACTGCGAAAGCTTCTTCCAAAATATCATCTAATTGAGTTCCAGAGGCAATCCTGTCTTTAAATTCTGTAGTTTTTGCTTTTAGTTCATCATCAGTTAATGCTTCCATGTCTGGTTCAAGTGCATTAATTTTTTCAACTCGTTTACGCATACTTTTTAATACGCGCTCATTGCGGCTACCAAATACTTTTGTCAATAATTTTAATAACATAACTTTTCTCTTGTTTTTTAATACGGATTTTAAGGCTTTTGCCTTGAATAAAAATTAGTTTTATTTGTGTGTAAATTCTAAGAGGTAGTTTTTGGTCCAGCTCGTATGCCGTTGTAAGGGGATAGTCGGATTGCCTTGCTAGGGGAAAGATCATCATAATTAGGCATTATTAAAAGTACTACAGTATGCTGTTTTTGGGAACATGCTAGTGTTTGTGACTTTCTTTGTGCTGTTTCTCTGTGATCTTGTACAATGGATGTAATAGCAATAATTCCACTGTGCGAAACATCAGATTCCGATGGAAGCGCTTCGTTTTGACATAAACCAAACCCAGCAGCAATCACACCTAATAATAAGTGCGACAAAGCGGTTTTAATAATCAATCGTTTGCGGAGTTTTTGCCAATAGTTAATGACGATCATAATCTGTGCATTTTAGCATTTTTTAGCAAAAGAAAAAACCCTTATTACAAGGGGAATAATTTAATAAAAGGAATTTTAATAAGATGATAGGTTTATAAAAACTCGCTTTTTTTTCGGTAATGATAAGCGAGTTTTTGTTAATTTAACTTCCCTTAATCCAACCATACTAAAAATTGAATCAAGGAAAGGAATAAAGGAAGAAATATTATTCCACCATTAATTGCCCCATCATGCCCGTTGTTTCATGTTCAATAATGTGACAGTGATACATGCGAAGCCCAGGAAGATTTTGCTGTATTTTGATGGTAAGTTTTTCGTGTGGTCGCAAATTAATGGTATCTTTTAAGGCAATATAATCAGGCTGAGTTTTTTTACCATTTAACTCGTGCGATTGTACAATAAATTGTGCGCCATGGATGTGGAAATTGTGATCCATATGGGAATTATTGAATATTGTCCATTCTTCAATATCGTGAATTTTGCTTTTTAGATCAATTCGCGACATGTCATGACGTTTACCATTAATTAAAAATAACACACCACCACGCGGCTCTTTCATATCCATCACTTCGGTATATTCCAGTAATTTATGGACGACAACAGGCCCCATATTAGGTAGTTGGTTTAATGTGTTTGGTAAGGTGATTGGATCGGATTTAGTCAGTATTAACTCACCTAATATTATATCCTGTTCTGGTGGTACATTGCCCATTTTATTGCGATCATAACCGATTGATTGTAAATATACAGTACCAGTTTGTTTTGGTATTATGACTAATTCAGCACGTTCAGCCGGAGTTAATAATAAGGGTTTGGTAAGCAGATAGGGTTTAGCTAATAGTCCACCATCAGTGCCAACTAAAAAAACATCGCAGTTAGGGATAGAAAGATTGAGATATCGACCTGAACACGAATTCCATACTCGGATATGTGTGGCTGAATCTATTTTGATTTTTGGGCGGTAACTGCCATTTATCAATACAAATTGGCCTTCGCGTCCATTCATCCAATCAACCATTGAATTATCAGCAATTTGGCCTTTGTCGGTTAATTTTAAGTCAGAAAAGAACCAATTTTGTTCAGGGAACGATGCAAGTGGATCGTGTTTGCTACGAACAATAAATGTACCAGCTAAACCTCGATAAACTTGTTCTGCTACTGTATTGTGTCCGTGAGGATGATACCAATAAGTGCCAGCCGTATCTTTAGGAATGGTAAACTCATAAGTTCGACTGCCTCCTGCTGGAATTTCGTTTTGTGGGTTGCCGTCTTGATCAGATGGAATGAGCAAGCCGTGCCAATGAATTGTCGTTGATTGAGTAAGTTCATTTTTTACAGTGATTTTAACATGGTCTTCTTCAAATACTTCAATTTTCGGACCAGGTATCATTCCATTATAGGTCCAAAATTCCGTGGTTAAATCTGGCGTTAATGCAATTTTGGTTGGTTTTATATGTAATGTTGCTTCAAAAATACCTTTTTGCTTGCTCTCATTTTTTAAGTTGGTCAAAGTTGGTAGATCCATTCCTTGTGGTAGTGCTGAAGTCGATAAAAGTTTTTGCGGCATTTGATTGTGATTCATGTCCATATTCATGTGTTGGTGCATATTATCCCCCTTTTGACATTCATCAGAATGAGTATCACACATTGTGTCATGCATATTATTGTGCCCCATTTGGGCTATAGCTTTAGTTGCGACCAATCCACCGATAGCTGTGGTAATATTTATCAAAAAATTTCGGCGTTTCATGATGTTCCTCAAAAATAGTTAAGTTTAACAATAACCTGCTGGTTATACTGATAAAACAAATATCAATATAATTCAGTTATTACGTGTTGTGTTACTTACTGCTTTTATTTACATAAATCAATTAAACAGCTTGCGGCGGTCTTAACTCTGGAATAAATTCGTTATATTGTAGAATAGGCTTAATGGGCAGATATCGTTCACTGCTAGACGAAATATAAAGTTTTGTAGGAAAATGAGAATTTAAAATATTACAGGTTAAACACTGATGAAACAAAGCACAAGATGATATGATTGTGTTTTTTCGCAAAACCAAAACTGGCTCGTTAGAAATAGATTCGTGTTTAGGTGTTAATTCAGATGTGGAATGAGCAGAATGACAAGTTAAAGTTGGTGATAATAGTAAGTTAGATAAATGCCATGAAGAATAACTAAACCAAAATAGTATTGATGCTAATACAATTATCAGGCAAATTGGTTTATTTTTGGGTGTTATAGGCATCTTGATATCTCGCTATTTTTTGTAAAATAAATAATAGCCCTACTTAAAGTTTAAATATCACCTTGATATAACTAGTTTAATTTAATTGTATTGATTTGTCGACTTGTCTATTAATATATTAAAAATACTAAAATTTTAAGTTAATGTGTAAAAAAATAAGATAATTATGACGTGTTCTGGTATGATATTTATCAATAATAATTGGCAAATAATATTGATATGAAGATTCTTTTTGGTGTTCAAGGAACAGGAAATGGCCATGTCAGTCGTTGTAGAACTTTAGCTAAAGCATTAAAAAAAGCTGGAGCTGATGTTGATTATATTTTTAGTGGACGTGATCCTAAAGACTATTTTGATATGCAAGTTTTTGGTGATTATAAGACTTATCGAGGTGTCACCTTTGCAACACTAAACGGTAAAATTAATTTTCGTAAAACCATACAACGAATTCGCGCTTTCAGGCTGATTAAAGACGTGCGGGAACTCGATTTATCAAAGTATGATTGTATTATTAGTGATTTTGAGCCAGTCACTGCTTGGGCCGCACATCATCAGCAACGTGACTGTTTAGGTATAAGTAATCAGGCCGTATGCCAATATCTTAAACCTAAAGAATATGGGTTAGTTGCCAATGTAATTATGAAATATTATGCGCCAGTTACTAAACCTATTGGTTTGCATTGGTTTCATTTTGGGCATAAGTTATTGCCACCGATGATTGATTCATTTAATGCCACACCAACAGAAGATGGCAGCATTGTGGTTTATTTGCCGTTTGAAGGCATAGATGAAATCATTGGTATGTTAAAACAATTTCAAGATCATCAATTTATCTGTTTTCACCCAGATATAAAGCAAGAATCGCAACGAGGTAATATTAATTTTCAACCTCTTAGTCGTGATAGTTTTACGCAAGCTTTAGTCAATTGCTCTGGCATTATTTCAAATACGGGCTTTGCATTGATTTCTGAAGCATTAACGCTTGGTAAAAAGATTCTTACTAAGCCTGTGGCAGGTCAATTTGAACAAATTTATAATGCTCAATGTTTACGATCTCTTGATATGGCAATGGTTATGGAAAGTTTAAACTGTATCAAACTTAAGTATTGGTTAGATTTACCTTCACCAAAACCAATAATATACCCTGATGTTGCTACAGAATTGTCTAATTGGATCGTTGCTGGACAAAAAGAGGCGTTACTTTCTTTAAGCGAACGACTTTGGAGTCAAACTATCTTTCCTGAGCATGTCAATCAGCGAATAAAATCTTTAGGGTATGTGTAAAGGAACGGATATGATATTAAGTATTATTGTAGCCATGGACGATAATCGTGTAATTGGTTTAAATAATCAAATGCCTTGGCATTTACCTGCAGACTTGGCATGGTTTAAAAAAAATACACTTAATAAACCCGTTATTATGGGAAGGAAGACATTTGAGTCTATTGGTCGTCCACTACCAAATCGTCATAATATTATTATTTCAAAGCAAGCACCAAGTGAATCTAATTCAACTCAAAATGTAAGTTGGGTTCAATCAATTGATGCCGCCATAGTGTTAGCCCAAGAACAGAATGTTGATGAGGCATTTATTATTGGTGGTGGTAATATTTATAAGCAGACTTTACCGTTAGCAAATCGACTTTATTTAACGCACATAGATGCGGAACTACAGGGGGATACCCATTTCCCTGATTATTCACCTGAGCAATGGCAAGTTATTTATCAAGAAGGGCATCAACCGGATGATAAAAATGGCTATTCATATCAGTTTGAAATTTTAGAAAGAAAGTAATAAATATTAAACCTAATTGCCACTAAAAAAGTGGCAATTTAACATGTTAATTAACCTTGAAAACGTTTAGCTTCAATAACATCGGGTAGTTGTTTTATTTTATTGAGCACTCGATTTAACGAATCCTGATCAAAAATTTCCATATCTACGTCGATAGTGGCTAATTGTTGCTTCATATCTGAACGGCTCATTAAACCAAGAACATTAACCTTTTCATTAGCTAAAATCGTAGTGATATCTCGCAATAAACCACTTCGATCGTTGGCAACAATCTTTATCACCATGGTATAACTTGATTGGGTATTGTTGTTCCAAACAGCGTGAGTAATACGTTCAGGCGCATGATTTTTAAGGTCTTGCAATTGCTCACAATCAGCTCGGTGAATTGAAATACCTCGCCCATGAGTTACAAACCCTACAATTAGATCGCCAGGAATAGGGCGGCAACAGTTTGCAATGGTATACATTAAGTTACCCACACCCTCAATAATAATTTCACTGCCTTTTTTGTTGTTGAATTTATTAGTATTTTTAGATTGTATATTCGTTTTTTGGGCAATCTGTTTTAATGCTGCTTCATCTTCCTCTTCAGCAGTTGGTTTATTAAATTGTGCATTGATAAAATTAACTAATTGATTAATCCTTACATCACCACTACCAATACCTGCTAATACCTCGTCAAATGAATGAGCGTTATATTTATTAATTAAGATTTTTTCGACACTTTTTATACTAATGTTTAAAGGTTCAAGTTCGCTTTGTAAAATTTGCTCACCTGTAGCGATATTTTTATCGCGATCTTGCTTTTTAAACCAGGCTTGAATTTTAGCTCTGGCACGACTACTATTAACGAATCCTGTATTCGGATTTAGCCAATCTCGACTAGGATTTGGTTGTTTTTGGGTAATGATTTCAACTTGATCGCCCATTTTTAAATTATAGGTAAATGGTACAATTCGCCCGCCTACTTTGGCTCCAATACAGCGGTGACCCACATCGCTATGTATATGATAAGCAAAATCAAGTGGAGTTGACATAGCAGGCAAGTCAACAACATCACCTTTAGGCGTAAAAACATAAACTCGGTCATCAAAAATTTGGCTACGAACGGCTTCTTGTATTTCACCACTTTCCGACATTTCTTGTTGCCATGTTAATAATTTACGCAACCAAGAAATTCGTTGATCATAAGCTGTCATTTTGTCGGTACTGCCTTCTTTATATTTCCAATGTGCAGCAATACCTAGTTCAGCCTCATTGTGCATTTTTTCAGTACGAATTTGAATTTCGATTGCTTTATCTTGTGGACCATAAACAACAGTATGGATCGATTGATAACCATTTGGTTTAGGATTTGCTACATAATCGTCAAATTCTTTTGCGATATGTTTATAATGGCTGTGGACAATACCTAATGCATTATAACAATCTTCAATACGATCGCAGATAATGCGCACAGCACGAATATCATATAAATCTTCGAATTGAAGGTGTTTACGCTCCATTTTTCGCCATATACTATAAATATGTTTAGGACGACCGTATACCTCAGCTCGAATATGATCTTGATTCATCAAATCTTGTAAATGGCTTACAAATTGTTTGATGTACAGTTCACGATCTAATCGTTTTTCTTGCAATTTTTTTGCTATTAATCGATATTCATCTGGATGTAAATAGCGGAAGCAGAAATCTTCTAGCTCCCATTTTAATTGACCTATGCCTAAACGGTTGGCTAAGGGCGCATAGATGTTAAAACATTCTTTAGCTGCAAGGACCTGTTCTTCTTGAGGTGCATTGATTAAATTGCGTAAGTAGGTAATGCGTTCTGCCAATTTAATCACTACACTTCTGAAGTCATTTACCATCGCTAGTAGCATTCGGCGAATACTATCAATTTGTTCGGAAGTAGCACTGCCGTTACGAATTGCTCGTAATTGGCGAATTTCTTTCATCCTAACAATACTAGAAATAATATGAGAAATTTCACGATCAAAATCTTCTGGAATATCTTCTCGGCGAATAATTTTGCTATCAACAAAAGGAAGCAATAAAGCCGCACATAAACTATTAATATCCATATTAAGTGTCGATAGAATTTCGACCATTTCTATCGCATTTTGGAAACAGAAAATTTGCTCTGATGCACCTGCGCTGTTTTCAAAACAAAAATCCCAAACTTCTCTAAACTTCTTATAAGATGCAGGATTAGTTAATAACAATTCTTGTTTTACCCATTGTTCTACATCAAATTGAGCAAGGGAATAGTGTTCTTCACTATGTTGGTGTGCGCCTCTAATAGATACCATAACTTATGTTCCTGATTTTATTAGCAACAACATTGATTCAATGTGTTTGGTTTGCGGAAACATATCTAAAATAGCAATTTGAGCAATTTGATATCCTGCATCGATAAGTTGTTTACTATCTCGAGCTAGTGTAGCAGGATTACACGATATATAAACAATTTTTGATGGTGCTAATTTTGCAATTTCTATTGTTGCATTAAACGCTCCTGCTCTTGCTGGATCTAATAATACTTTATTATAATTATATTGTGATTGACTCCATATCGAAAATTGTTGAGAATCATCTAAATTGCTGGTTAAAAAATTAGTTTCCGCACAAATCTCAGTATTATTTAATATAGCGTTGAATTTTGCTTTTTCAACCAAGGTATCAACACCTTCAACTCCCGTTACAGTTTTACTTAATTTTGCTATAGGTAACGAAAAATTGCCCATTCCGCAAAACAGATCTAAAACCCGATCTGTTGGTTGTAAAGTTAGCCAGTTAAGCGCCTGTTCGATCATCTTTTGATTAATTTTACAATTTACCTGAATAAAATCTAGAGGGCTGAATGTTAATTTTAAATGATTAATTAAATAAAAATGCTCAGTATTACCGGCAATATGTATTAAATCATCGCCGTGAAAATAAAGTGAAATATTGTTATTTTCGGCAAATTCTTTTAATAGGTTAACATCATGATTGCTTAGAGGCATAGTGTGCCTTAAAACAAGAATAATACCACTATCGACCGAAATTAGTTCAACGTGACCCAGTACTTTTTTCTGTTTTATGTTATTGAGCATGCTTTGTAATGGTGCTAGCAATGAATCTAATTCATCAACTAATACAGGACAATGTTTGATATTGATTATTTGATTAGATTCTGCTTGGCGAAATCCAATTGCTAATTGGCCTTTAACGATATTAATTGAAAGTCTTGCACGTCGACGATAATGGTAAGGTTGATCGGCAATAATTTGCGGTGAATTTTTAACGATATTTGATAAAGGTTGTCCTGTTTCTTTTTGTAATAGATTTATCAACGCATCATATTTTGCTTGTTGTTGCATATGTGGTGCAATATGTTGTAGCTCACAACCTCCACATTGTTGATAATATTCACATAGAGGTTTAACGCGGTATTTGCTTTGATTATGATATCTAATGACTTTGGCTTTAGCGTAATTTTTCTTATTTTCAGTTAACTCAATATCAACGGTTTCATCAGGCAAGGCTGATTTTACAAAAATTGTTTTACCTTTATGATTGGTCACGCCTTGCCCAAAAGCATCTAAAGATAAGATAGTTACTGTCAATTTTTGTGGTGTGAACTTTTTTCTTTGTGGAGTATAAAAATTAACCATAGACGTTTTTATTTATGTTAAGCGTTTTAATAAAGCTGTTTTGACATGTAGTGGTACTAAATTTGTTATATCACCGTCATGGTAGGCAACATCTTTCACTATTGTTGATGAAATAAATCCCATTGCAATTGATGGCATTAAAAAGATAGTGTCTAAATCAGATTTTAATGCACGATTCATTTCGGCAAGTTGCCTTTCGTATTCAAAATCGTGTGTTGTACGAACGCCTCGAACGATAACCGTGGCATTATGGGTTTGTGCAAAATTAGCCATTAAATTGTCAAAGCCAATAACTTCGACATTGAGTAAATGTTCAACTGCTGTTGATGCTAAATTCACGCGTTCTTCTAGATTAAAGAGTGTTTTTTTATTAGGATTTTCGGCAATAGCAACAATTAATCGAGGAAACAGTAACGAAGCTCGTGTAACAAGATCAATATGACCATTAGTAATGGGATCAAAAGTACCCGGGAAAATAGCAGTTAAACTTTTGCTTTTCATATTTAATATTATCCATTAGGTATGATGACTGTATCATACCTAATTTTACTTAGGATTGTTAGTTTAACCATGCAAAATTCTTTTGCTCAATTTGTTAGATTTCTAGTAATGTAAATATGAAAAAGCTAGATATTATTAATATACAGCAATAATTAAGTCAAACAACTTATTGATTTATAAAAAATTGGTAAGCAGTGTAATGTTCATATATTTGTTCTGGTTGTAAAAAGCAGCTTGGTTGTGGCCAGTCAGGATGATTAGGGCTGTCTGGTAAAAATTGGCTTTCTAATGCTATGCCAGCAAAATTTCCATATTCACCATTATGCCGGTTTGGTGTATGTTGTAAAAAGTTACCTGTATAAATCTGTAATGACGGTTTGGTTGTAGTAACATTCATTGTTACTTTTTTATCAGATGAAATGAGTTGAGCGGCTATCGCTTTGGTTTTATCTAATAAATAAGCATGATCATAACCACCAGTTATTTGCCTTTCTGCGCTTTCAAGTAGTTTTTCCGATAAAAGTTTTGGTTGACGTAAATCCATATCGTGCATGGCAACACTAGCTAAGCCCTTATTAGGGATACCATTGGCATTAACTGGCAAATAATAGTTAGCATTTACTTTTAATTTGTGATTAAGTATATCCTTGCTTATTTCACCATCTAAATTAAAGTAAGCATGATTAGTCAAATTCACTGGCGTAGTTTTTGTTGTAGTTGCATTAAACAAGATAATTACTTGATTGTCATCGGTGAGTTTATACGTTACTGTTACATTCAGCTCACCAGGAAACCCCTGATCACCATCAGGTGAAATCAAAAGGAAGGTCACTTGCTGATCGGAGCAAGATTGAATTAACCATAATTGTTTATCGAAGCCTAATTTTCCGCCGTGTAATTGATTTACACCTTGATTCGCAGTGAGATAATATTGTTTATTGTCAATATTAATAGTAGCATTGGCAATACGGTTAGCATATCGGCCTATTGTAGCACCTAAATAGGCATCCTGTTGTTGGTATTGTTCAAGTGAGCGACAGCCGAGTAGCACTTCACGAGTCTGTCCATTAACGGGCAATTCACAGGAAAGCCATGTAGCTCCCCAGTTTGAAAGTTTTATTTGCATTCCTTGTTTATTGGACAGTTCAATAATTTGCGTTATAGGCATATCGCGTGTGCTCCTTCACTTGGTTTACAGACATAAAAATCTTCTTTAATACCAAATTTTTTAGCATAACTATCGCTAACAACGGTTTTAACAGCATCAACTTTATCTTTTGGTACTAATGCCACAACACAACCACCAAAGCCACCGCCTGTCATGCGAACACCGCCTTGTTCACCAATTACACCGTGAATTATTTCAACTAGATAATCAATAGCGGGGACTGTAATTTCAAAATCATCACGCATTGAATTGTGACTCTGTGCCATGAGTTTTGATAATAATTTATAATCACCATCTGTAAGAGCTTGTGCTGCCTTTAGTGTGCGCTCATTTTCAGTGATTACATGATGAGCTCGTTTAAAGACAATTGGATCGAGCGTGTTTTCAATATGTTGTAATTCAGTTAAGGACGCGTCTCTTAAGGCTTTTACCCCAAGGGCTTGTGCTGCTGCTTCACACTGTTTACGTCGAGTATTATATTCACTATCAACTAATCCTCGTTTGATATTTGAATTGATGATAACTACAGCAAAATCTTTAGGAATTGAGACTGGTTTAACTTCTAATGAACGACAATCAATTAATAATGCATGTTGGCTTTGTCCAAGGGAAGATATTAGTTGATCCATGATGCCACAATTGCAACCAACAAATTGGTTTTCGGCCTCTTGACCAATTAGGGCTAACTTGGTGCCATCTAAAGCCAAGTCATAAAGAACTTGGAACATTTTAGCTACCGCAACCTCTAGAGATGCTGATGAACTTAGTCCTGCTCCTTGAGGAACGTTTCCACTAATAGCAAAATCGACGCCATGGATATTATTTGCATATTTTTTTAAGTGCTTTACCACCCCACGTATGTAGTTAGCCCACATATAATCTGGATGTTTTTCAATAGGAGAATCTAAAGAAAATTCATCTTGTTGATTATCATAATCAACCGCAATAACTCGAACAAGATTATCTGAACGTTTGTGACAACTTATTATTGTTTGATAATCGATAGCACAAGGTAAAACAAAACCATCATTATAATCGGTATGCTCGCCAATCAAATTTACACGACCGGGGGCTTGTATAAGTGTATCGGGTTTATAATCAAATTTAGATTCAAATGCTTGTGTAGTAGCTTTGATTAATGCGTTCATCTATTTATCCTTTTTGTCTTTATAATGCACATCACTAACGTTACGTAACCTTTCAGCTGCTTGCTCTGGGGTTAAATCACGTTGTACTTCGGCTAACATTTCGTAACCTACCATAAATTTTTTTACTGTGGCGGAACGTAATAAAGGGGGATAAAAATGTGCATGTACTTGCCAATAATCATTTTTATCTTGCATAAATGGCGCACCATGCCAGCCCATAGAGTATGGGAAAGAGCAATGAAATAAATTATCGTAGCGACTCGTTAATTTTTTGAGCGCAATAGCTAAATCACTTTGTTGTTTGTCATTTAATTGGGTTAATTGTGGAATGTGAATTTTTGGTAATAATAATGTTTCAAATGGCCATATTGCCCAAAAAGGAACAACGGCAAGCCAATACTTAGTTTCTACAACGATTCGCTCACGATTAATAAGTTCCTTTTCAGCATAATCAACCAATAAATTGCGATGATATTTTTCAAAGTAATTGCGCATATTTAGATCTTCGCGCGCAATCTCATTTGGTAAAAAGCTATTTGCCCAAACTTGTCCATGTGGATGAGGGTTAGAGCACCCCATTGCTGATCCTTTGTTTTCAAATACTTGTACCCAAGGATAGTTTTTGCCCAACTCCTGTTGCTGTTCTATCCAAGTTTTAATTACTCCTTCAATTGCAGGTAAATCAAGTTCAGGTAATGTTTTACTGTGATCGGGTGAAAAACAGATAACTCGACTAGTACCTTTTGCGCTTTGCATTTGGAATAAAGGATCGGCGTTTTTTGGTGATTCTGGAGTATTTTTCATTAATGCTGCAAAATCATTAGTAAAAACAAATGTTCCCTTATATTGGGGGTTGATATCTCCTGTTACCCGTTTATTTCCTGGGCACAAAAAGCAAGTTGGATCATAACTTGGTTTTTGCTCTTCGTTTAATACTTCTTGTTGTCCTTGCCATGGGCGTTTTGCCCTATGTGGTGAAACAAGCACCCATTGATTGGTCAATGGGTTGTAACGACGATGAGGATGGTCAACTGGGTTAAAAATATCCATTTTTGCCTCTTCTGTTAATTTTGTATGTTTTATAAAATGTATTATTAATCAGGATAGCCTTGTGGGTTATTTGATTGCCAATTCCATGAATCTTTTACCATGTCATCAAGCGTGAGTTTGGTTTTCCAACCTAATATTTGCTCAGCTTTATTAGCATCAGCCCAGAATGCTGGTAAATCACCTGCTCGTCTTGGGGCAAAGTGCCAATTAAGAGGTTTTCCTGATGCTTTTTCAAAAGCTTTAATGACTTGTAATACGCTATAACCAACACCTGAGCCTAAGTTGTAAATATGCACACCAGCTTTGTTTTGATCGGTTTTGAGTGCAGCGATATGCCCATCGGCCAAATCAACAACATGTATAAAATCACGAACGCAAGTTCCATCAATTGTTGGATAATCATTACCAAAAACAGCTAATGACTCTCTTTTGCCTACAGCAACTTGGGTAATATAAGGCATAAGATTATTAGGAACACCAAGTGGGTCTTCGCCCATTAATCCACTTGGATGGGCTCCAACAGGATTAAAATAACGTAGTAAAGTTAGTGACCAATCGGGCTCAGCAACGGCTAAGTCCATAATACATTGCTCAACCATTAATTTACTTTTTCCATACGGACTAGTAGGTAAACCTTGTGGTAATGTTTCAACATAAGGAACAGGGGCTAATTCGCCATAGACAGTGGCCGACGAACTAAATACTAACTGTTTAACGCCAGCAGCTCGCATTGCTTTCATAAGTACGATACTGCCGTAGACATTGTTTTCAAAATATTCTAGCGGTTTGTGGACTGATTCACCGACTGCTTTTAAACCAGCAAAATGGATCACCGCTTTAATGTCATGTTCTGAAAAAATCTTAGTTAATAGTTTTTCATCGCATACATCGCCTTGATAAAAAATGACGGATTGCCCAGTAATTTTTTGTATTCTATCTAGTACTGATGCTTTACTGTTAAACAAATTATCAATAATAATTGGTGTATAGCCAGATTTAATTAGTTGAACACATGTGTGACTTCCTATATATCCACAACCACCAGTTACTAATATTTTCATAATAAAACCTTCATCTAGTTTAATAATAGTTATAGTGAGTGTCTGCTAATTTTCAGACTCTTCACTGTTGTTATGTTTCCAAAGATCCCATGGTCCACGCCCTGATAATGTAAAGGATGAAATAAGCGTAAAACTAAATGCGATCAAGCCAAGGATTAAATATGCTCCTTCGAAACCTATTTTAACATACATTAACCCCGCAAAAGTGGACATAAACATGATAGATAATTGTTTTGCAAAACAAAATGCAATTAAGTAAACAGTTGCTGATAAGTGAATAGGGAAGTGTTTAGTAATATATTTAAATGCACCGACAAGTAATAAAGGTGCTTCGAACATATGTAGCGTTTTTAATATCACCACTTCAACAGCTGTGCTGGCAAATGCTGAGCCAGTAATACGAATGGACATGATAGCACCAGCAATGAGTAATGTATTTTTACTGCCTAATTTCATTACAATCAGAGGAGCAAAAAACATCACAGTGGCATTTAAAAATTCACCAAGCGTAGTTACATAGCCGAAAGCTTCACGACCCACTTGTTCGTTAGTAAAAAATGAGGTGAAAAAGTTTGCAAATTGTTGATCAAATACATCATAAGTACAGGCAACCCCAACAATGTAAAGCATGAAAAACCATGTTTTACGCATACTAAGTAAATCAAGGGCAAGTTTTAGATTGAATGGCTTTGGTTTATTTAATCCCATTTGCTCAACAACTTCAGTCGTTGTGGTTTTTGCAGGATCGGCGATTTTAACTAAAATTAAAAGAATCAATGCAAATCCAGAACATAACCAAAAAACGGCATTGACATCTTTAGAAATCATAATTCCAACAAACGAAGCACATATAGCCCAACCAAAACAGCCAAACATGCGACAGCGACCAAATTCAAAACCACTACGTCGACTTATTTTTTCGACAAGTGCTTCAATAGCTGGTGCCCCACCACTAAATACCATACCAAGATAAAGCCCTCCAACAATTGCGCCCAAGGTGACATTTAATTTGAGTAATGGCCCTAAAACGAAGATAAAAAATGGACCAAATAGTACAAGAAGAAGTGTGATAACCCAAAGAAGGTGTTTTTTTAATCCTAGTTTATCAGAAATTAACCCGAACAAGGGTTGAAAAAAAAGCGCAAATAGTGAAATAAATGAAAAAACGTACCCAGTATTTGCCTCATCAAGTCCGTTCATTTTTAGCCAAACGGGAAAAAAAGGGCAGTATGCTCCCATAATAAAAAAGTACAGAAAGAAGTAGAGACTGAATATCCAATAATTCTTATTACTTAGTGATGACTTTATTTTTTGATTCATAATGAACTTCCTTTGTTAGGCTTTAAATGACCACACAATCATTTAAAAAAACTTCTGTATGTATATGAACAGGTAAGTTATTTGTTGAGGCGATAATAGCACTAAAATAATTTTGAAAAAGTGATCTAGATAACATTTTATGAAATCGATTACATTTGATGTTAAATTAATTTTTGTTAAAAAGTTTCAGGTAAATATGTGTTTGAGTATAATTTTTGTATTTTATGATGACAATAGTGCAAATTAAAGATCGGTAATCTACTAGATAGGAGGTTTAAAATAATTAATTGGAATAAAAATAAAATAAAACAAATAAAATGCAATTAATTATTGAAAACGATTACATATTATTTATCTACACTCTATTTGGTCTATTGTAATTGACTATGATTTAAGTAAGCTAAACAATTGACATTTATACTAAAACGTATATTTACCTGAAACTTTTTGACAAGGAATTTTTTATTAATTAGAATTAGCTTAACTTTTTATTATTAACTTGTTTAATCCCAGTTAGATAGGAAAAATTAGATAATCTAATGATTAATTAACTAGTTTTAATTGATTTTATTCGTTCCTCAAAATCTGACCAATAATAATAACCATCATTATTAACAGAAGCATTTTCCAAATGAAGTTGATAATGTTGTGGTAAATTATTGTCATCAAGTGCTAGCCCGTTATGGAGTTGTTCAAAACTTTGATAAATATATTCGGCTTTAAAAAAGTATTCGCCTGTAGATAGGTGACGAAAACGCTGTAAAGCTACTTTTCCACCAATTGGGGTTATTTCAAATTGATTTGGTAGTTGGTAGTCTTTAAAGTCTAATGCACCCAGTAATGAAGCGATGGTACTATCGTGACCAACAAGTAAATTGACTTTACTATCTCTTAGCATAAGATCGTTTATCATGTTGATAATAAGTGCAGCTGAGTGTTTGGCAAGCGTCTTAGAATGGCAAACTAAATTTATATATTGATTACGAATTGCGCTAATTTGTTGCCACTGCTCTTGGCTAGTCAGTCTACCCCATGCAATTTGTTCTTTTGGAAAGGCTGAATAGTATTGCAATAAGAATGCATCAACGGCTGAAATACCTATCGCAAGTGGTCCGAGGAGTGCTGGTTCTTCATGTTTTTTAAAATAAAGTTCGGATGGAATATCGGCTAAATCGCATTTATATTCAGCATATAATTTTGAATGCTTATAATCCAAAATATCGGAAAGGGTTTCATAAGCTGGTGCTAGGCTTTTAAAAATATTGGCTGCTTTGTCAGCTTCTTCAATATCACGCAATACCGCATTTTTAAACTCAGTTGAATCGTCTTGCAAGCTAGGATCGAAAATCGGATCCATTTTTTCAATGGCATATTTATGATGAATAGGAATATCATACCCAGCAAAGGCACCAGCTGTCATAAATTGAGCGGTCGCGACAGTTCTTTGCAAACTATTAGAATACACGAATAATTCAGTATTATGTTTTGATAATTTTATATTGTGTTTTTCAAGCCAAGTCGATAAATAGCGGCCAAAATAAACTTCTAATATTCCACCACGAGTGGTCAAATAACCATATGGATGATCCCATTTAGGCCATTTAAAGGGAGTCACTTTTTCTAAAAACTGCAAAGTATTTTGCAATGGCGTACGAATACCATGACGGCTAAGTATAACGACTTTATCTAATTGGTAATGGTTATTTTTCATTTTGTGATCCATCCTTGTTTATGTAAATAATCTAAAATAAAATCACGTTGTTCATTATTTATTGTATTTGCAATTTTATCACTCCAACCACCGGTTTTTTGATTAGTACTACGGTTTTGATAGTAATCACCTATTTGGGTATCATATTTTGCTAAAGTTGCATGATTAAGTGGTTGATATTGGTTTTCAAAAAAGAGAAGCTCTTTAGGTAACCTTGGTTTTATTTCTGGATTATGATCGGGGTAACCAAGGCAAAGCCCAAAAAGAGGAAGAACATATTTTGGTAACTCAAGTAATTGGGTTGCTTTATCAAGATCATTTCGCAGTCCACCAATATACACAGCACCAAGTCCTAAGGATTCAGCCGCTATTACTGCATTTTGAGCCATAATTGCTGTATCAACACAGCCCAATAATAACTGCTCTGCTTTGCCAAGATTGAGTGTTGGATCAATTTGAAAATGACGATTAAAATCGGCGCAAAATACCCAAAATTCAGGAGCTTGGTTAACATATTTTTGATCACCAGCATAATGAGCTAGTTTTTCGCGTTTTTGAGGATCTGTAATACGAATAATTGTCGAACATTGAATAAAGTTAGAACTAGAAGCCGACTGTGCTGATCGAACTATAGACGCTATTTGTTCTTGAGTTAAACTAGTTGTTTTATAAGCACGAATAGAGCGGTGTCGACAAAGTAGATCGATGGTTTGATTTTGCATAGTGGCTCCTTAGCATAATTATTTGTTTACAAATTGAAGATCCCAAACGCCATGGCCTAAATTTTGACCTCGTTTTTCAAATTTAGTAATTGGTCTATCATCAGGTCTCGGAATATAGTCACCGCTTGGTGATAAATTTTCAAAACCTTCAGCTTGGGTTAAAACCTCTAACATATGTTCTGCATAATGTTGCCAATCGGTAGCTAGGTGCAAAATTCCACCTAATTTTAATTTTTGTCGAATTAACTGTACAAATTGGGGTTGAATAATGCGGCGCTTATTATGTCTTGCTTTATGCCAAGGATCAGGGAAAAAAATTTGTACTTTGTCTAATGTATGATTAGGGATCATATTTTCTAATACTTCAACAGCATCGTGACACATCACTTTTAAGTTTGATAATTGATTTTCTTCAATTGCCATCAAACAAGCACCAACACCGGGTTTGTGAACTTCGATTCCTAAAAAATTCTTATCAGGTGCATTTTTAGCCATTTCAATTAACGAAGCACCCATACCAAATCCAATTTCAAGAATAGCCTGTTTGTTAGAGTCAAAAACCATTGGTGAATTTACATCATATTCAATACCAAATACCGGCCATAAACTTATTAATGCCTGTTCTTGGCCTTTTGTTAAACGACCTTGCCGCAAAACAAAACTACGAATGGTTCTTTTAGATTTGATATTTTCGTTATCTGAGTTTAATTGTTCGTTCATCACGTTATCTACTTTTGTTGTGGAATTTATTAAAGCCAAAGAATGGTTTGTTAGTTAGTTTACTCGATTTTGAGTTCACAGCAAAAGCATCTTATGGCCAAATTGTTTTATTTAATGATTTATAAAAATATATCAAATATTTTCAATATATTTTTATATTGTAGTTGAGCATAATCAATAAATGATTATATAATTATAGCCCCAGTTTAACCGATTACGAATAAAGTAATCATGAATACATGCTTGAGGATTTCTCGTGCCTGATATGAAGCTTTTTGCTGGTAATGCCACACCAGAACTAGCAAAGCGTATAGCTAATCGTCTTTATACTTCTCTTGGTGACATTGTGGTAAGCCGTTTTAGTGATGGTGAAGTTAATGTCCAAATCAATGAAAATGTCCGTGGTGAAGATGTTTTTATTATTCAATCAACTTGTGCCCCTACCAATGACAATTTAATGGAATTATTAGTTATGATCGATGCAATGCGCCGAGCATCTGCTGGTCGTATTACTGCTGTTATTCCTTATTTTGGTTATGCAAGGCAAGATCGTCGAGTTCGTTCGGCTCGTGTCCCTATTACTGCTAAAGTTGTTGCTGATTTTCTATCAACTGTTGGTGTCGATAGGGTTTTAACCGTTGATCTTCATGCCGAACAAATTCAAGGTTTCTTTGATGTGCCGGTTGATAATGTATTTGGTAGCCCTGTTATTTTAGAAGATATGCTACAACGTGAGTTTGATCGCCCAATTGTTGTTTCCCCTGATATTGGCGGAGTGGTGCGTGCTCGTGCGATAGCTAAACTACTTAATGATACTGATATGGCAATTATTGATAAACGTCGTCAACGTGCCAATGAAGCAGAAGTGATGAATATTATTGGCGATGTTGCTGATAGAGATTGTATCTTAGTTGATGATATGATTGATACTGCTGGAACACTTTGTAAAGCAGCTGATGCTTTAAAAGCTCGAGGTGCCAAAAGAGTATTTGCTTATGCTACCCACCCGATATTTTCAGGTAAAGCAGTAAGTAATATTAAAAACTGTGCCATTGATGAAATTGTTGTTTGTGACACAATTCCATTAACGGCTGAAGTAAAAGCATTGAAAAATGTTCGCCAATTAACATTATCAGGTATGCTTGCTGAAGCAATTCGTCGAATTAGTAACGAAGAATCAATTTCAGCAATGTTCCATCAATAACCTATTTTATCATTGGTATAATGCCCCTTTTTTGGGGCATTTTTATCGATAAAATCTAGTGACAATAAAAATATTATGACAACGATAAAACTGATTGTAGGACTCGCCAATCCCGGAAATGAATATGCAGCAACAAGGCACAATGCAGGTGCGTGGTTTGTTGAGCAATTGGCTGAACGTTATAATCAATCATTAAAAAATGAACAAAAATTTTTTGGTTACACATCACGAATCAACATTTCAGGTCATGATGTACGTTTATTAGTTCCAACTACTTTCATGAATTTAAGTGGTAAAGCTGTTCAAGCTATGGCGACATTTTACCAAATAAAGCCAGAAGAGATCTTAGTTGCACATGATGAACTCGACTTAAATCCCGGAATAGCTAAACTTAAGTTTGGTGGTAGTCATGGTGGGCATAATGGGCTAAAAGATATTGCTAGTAAATTGGGAAATAATTTAAATTTTTATCGGTTAAGAATTGGTATTGGACATCCTGGCGATAAAAATAAAGTTGTTGGTTATGTTTTAAATAAGCCATCTAAACCTGAACAGGAATTAATTGATAAAGCTATTGACGAATCTTTGCGTTGTACAGATATCTTATTGTCTGATGGGATAGACGTTGCAATGAACAAGTTACATGCTTTTAAAGCTTAGTTAAATTGTTGAATGTTTCAATAACGTAAAAATCAATAAATATCCACTTTAATAAAAAAATCCACCTAAAATATTAGGTGGATTTAATTGTCTTAATATACTCTTTTAAGAAAAAAGATGGGTTACATTACCACCTTTTTCAGCAATTTTTTTCATTACTTCTTTAATTAACCATGTATTCATTGCTGCGGTATCATCAGTATTGCCTGGATAATTCAGTTCTTTCGCTAAATTTTTCCGTGCATCTAAACTACTATCTATACCTAATAATTTCAATAGATCAACGATAGATGTTTTCCAGTTAAGCGTTTCAGGGTGCTTTTTAGCTAAATTCTCAAGAATAGAGGAAACATCAACATTAGTTGCGGATGCGCTTTGCTCTACTTTATCTTGGACTTTCTCTGAGCCACTCGATACTGTATTTTTAACAGATGCGGTGATATTTTCAACTTTATCCTTCACAGCATCAACTGCATTATCTACTGTTGCTTGAGCACTTGGAAATACTTTGGAAAAAATGTTATTTAAAATGTTCATATTACATCTCCTTGAAATTTAAACTGCTTTAAAAAAACTGCTTAACGATATAGATGTAGAAAAGATCACATCCAATATAGCGCTTAAAAGAATGTAATGTCAAAATTATTATACATTAATAGCATTTTCTGTATTACGATAAAGTGTTTACTAAGATATAAAACAATTATTTTAAATATTTTTCTAATATTAACTGAATTGAGGTAGTAAGTGCCTTCCAGTTGACTTATACAATTGGTCAACCAATTATAATCTTTTTATTGATACTATTGGATTGAGGCTAGGCTATGCTATTTGTGCTATTGTTTTATGGACTTTTATTAGAGAAAATAAGTGGAATAATCAAAGCTAACCTTTATAATTAGCTTTTATTTTTATAAAACTGGCAGATATTATATTAATAGTATTTGCCAGTTTTTTATTTTGTTCTTCTAATTTTGAGTTATTTGTGAACTTTTTATAAAGTGTTAATTAAGTGAAAATATGCTTTTTTTAAGGGACTTTTTCATTCAAATAAGATAAATTACTTAAACATTGGTGGAAAATATTTTTGCATTTTAGTATTACTATTTTTTAATAAAAGGCATAATTATGCGTTATAACGAACCACAAATGTTGACGTCAATTTTGACACAAGCCTCTTCTCTGTCTAAGATTCAAGATAGAACTAATGCATTATGCTCTTTAGCTAAAGTTGTTTATGATTTATTGCCTTCACCATTAAATCAACAATGCCGAGTTGCTAACTATCGCCAAAGTGTGTTGATTTTAGAGGTTAGCTCAGCTTGTTGGTTAACTAGATTGAAATATGAACAAAGCAATTTAATTTCTGAAATACGAAAAATTATTTTACCATCCTTATCTTCTATTCAATATCAGATTAATCCAGATATTTCAGTGAGGTGGTCACAGAGCAATTATCAAAGTGATAAGTCATCTTTAGCTTCAAGTGTGATGACACAAAAAAGCGCAATGTTTCTATCTGCATTAGCAGAAAATGCACCAGACAAGTTAAAAAAACAATTGATAAAACTTGCTAACCATGCAAAATAAGCGCTGATAATTAGTCTTCAATTTTATAAAATTATATATCTTAAAGATATAAGGAGTGAATAATGGATAAAGGTATGCTTACTTATCTTATAATTGGATTTGTGATTGGTTTTATTATTTGTTTCATTTTTATTAGTGTTATTAGTCCTAAGGCACGTAAATATGCCAAAGTTAAACAAGAGTTAGATCAAACAAAAGATGAATTAATAGCCCAAAAACAAATGATTGCTAAACATTTTTCACATAGTGCAGAAATATTGGATAATATGGCTAAAGATTTTCGTCGCCTTTATCAACATATGGCAGAAAACTCCAGTCAATTTATGGATAGTGGTAATATTCAATCTTTAGATTTTGATTCAAATACAGATTCTAACGAAACAAAAGAAATTACGCTTGATAAGCAGCCTAGAGATTATTCTGATGATTCTTCAGGTTTATTTAAAACGGATGAAAATAAATCTTAACCAATGATTTTATTCTCCGTTACTTAATATTCAAGCAATTTTATAGAGTGTAAATTTTTGTAAAAGCGAGAGTTCTGAGATGATTAATTCATTAAAACAACAAAAAAAATTATTAAGTATTTTAGCTTTAAGTTTAGGAATAAGTTTATCTGTACTTCCGAATACTTATGCAGCTTTTCCTCCTGCCTCAACCGATAATAATACGCAACTGCCAAGTTTGGCGCCTATGCTTGAAACTGTATTACCATCAGTTGTTAGTATTAAAGTTGAAGGAACAGCTCAAATGCAAAATAATATGCCAGAAGAATTTAGACGTTTTTTTGGTTATCCAGATAGCCAATCAAGGGCGTTTACAGGTTTAGGTTCTGGTGTGATTATTGATGCAGAAAAAGGCTATGTTGTTACGAATAATCATGTTATTGATGGTGCTGATAAAATTACGGTTGCTCTAAACGATGGGCATGAATTTAAAGCAAAACTAATCGGTAAGGATCCACAAAGTGATATAGCATTACTTAAAATCGATGATGCCAAAAAATTAACAGCTATTAAATTAGCAGATTCTGATAATTTACGTGTTGGTGATTATGCTGTTGCTATTGGTAATCCATTTGGCATTGGTCAAACTGTTACTTCAGGGATTATTTCAGCTTTAGCTCGTAGTGGACTTAATATGAATGGTTTTGAAAACTTCATTCAAACAGATGCTTCAATTAACCAAGGTAACTCTGGTGGGGCACTTGTGAATTTAAATGGTGAGCTTGTTGGTATAAATACCGCAATTATTGCTCCAAGTGGTGGTAATGTAGGGATAGGATTTGCAATTCCTAGTAACATGGTAAAAAGTTTAACTTCTCAGCTTATAGAATTTGGTGAAGTAAAACGTGGCGTGCTTGGTATCAAAGGTAATGAATTGACATCGGATATAGCAAAAGCGTTTGATGTTGATGTTCAAAAAGGAGCCTTTGTTAGTGAAGTTATTGAGAATTCAGCCGCACAAGCAGCAGGAATTAAATCTGGCGATATTATTGTCTCGATGGATGGTAAACCAGTTGATAGTTTTGCTGAACTACGTGCAAAAATTGCGACAACTGGAGCAGGGCGAACTGTTAAGCTAGGTTTAATTCGAGATGGCAAAACAATATCTGTCGATGTAAAACTAAAAAATAGCGACGAGACAACAACGGATGCGAAATCGCTACATTCTGCTCTTGATGGTGCAACGCTTAGCAATGGTGAAATTAAAGGCCAAAAAGGTGTTTTAATAGAAAGTATTGCTAAAAATTCGCCTGCGTCTCGACTCAGTTTGCAAGAGGGAGATCTTATTACTGGAGTTAATAAAGAACGAGTAACTAATATTGCAGATCTTAGAAAAATTATTGATAGTCACCCATCAGTAATTGCATTAAATATAATTCGTGGCGATAGTCGTTTATATTTAATTTTACGATAATTAGTCATTTTTTATATCGTCGATGCTTTAGCATCGACGAAAACTTTAATTTTAACCTTTATATAGATGTGTTAAAATCTTCATTATTCTTCCCATTACAATTCTGAAACTAATGCTCAAAAAAATTCTATGGCCAATATTAATTGGAACGGTTTTAGCTATTGTGTTATTGATTATTTTTCCTTCTTTACAAAAAGGAAACCAATCAAATTTTCCAACTTCAATTTTTCATGATGATCCATTAAGTTTTTCTAGTGCTGTTAAAACTGCAGCCCCTGCAGTAGTTAATATTTATAGCCGCTCAATTAATTCTTTTTCTCAGGAATCACAAGATAGTCCAATAACTCCGCTCGGTTCTGGAGTAATTATGAATGGGAATGGGTATATTGTTACTAATTATCATGTAGTTGAAGATGCAGAACAAATTATCGTCGCATTGCAAGATGGACGAATATTTGAAGCTTTATCTGTAGGCTCAGATAAACTTGTTGATTTAGCAGTATTAAAAATAGAGGCTTCAAATATCCCCACTATATTGATAAATCCTCAACGCGAACCTAAAATTGGTGATGTCGTATTAGCCATAGGGAACCCTTACAATATAGGGCAAACTATTACACAAGGTATTATCAGTGCTACAGGTCGTGATGGATTGAGCCCATACAGAAGGCAAAATTTTATTCAAACTGATGCATCAATAAATCATGGCAATTCAGGTGGAGCGCTAGTAAATAGCAAAGGTGAATTAATGGGAATTAATACTCTTACCTTTGCAAAAAATCTAGGCAATGATATTCCTGAAGGAATTGGATTTGCTATCCCAACTGCATTAGCAGTTAAAATCATGAATAAATTAATTCGCGATGGAAAAGTTATTAGAGGATATATAGGAATTGATGGATTAGAATTTGCACCAACTCAAAATCCAAGTGATATGCCAGTGGTGTTAGGTATTTTAGTCACCAGAGCGGAAGGTCCTTCATTACAAGCGGGAATACAAGCTAATGATATTCTGATTATGGTAGATAATAAACCTGTTAAATCAATTGTTGAAACAATGGATCAAATAGCTGAGTTGAAACCTGGTACAATTGTCCCCATTATAGTTCAGCGAAATGGGGAAAAGATTGAACTGCAATTAACAATAGGTCAATTACCTGTTTAATTGTTCTTTTATTTCTTGATTAACTCGACTATTGGCCGTATAATCTGCTGTCTTATCATGTTTTTTTAACACTCGTATGGTGTATAGATTTTGCTTTTATGGCCATTTATATAGCGATACGAAAAACTTTAGAGGTTTATTATGAAAGAAGGTATTCATCCAGAATATACTGCAATTACAGCAACTTGTTCTTGTGGTAACGTTATTAAAACTCATTCTACTGTTGGTCATGATATTCATCTTGACGTATGTGGTGAATGTCACCCATTCTATACAGGTAAACAACGTGATGTTGCAACTGGTGGACGTGTAGATAAGTTCAAACAACGTTTTGCTATGGTTGGCGGTAAAAAATAATTTTTCGGAAAACCATGTCCCAAAATTAATAATAATAGAAAAGGCGCATAAGCGCCTTTTGTTTTTCAAAATTAGTTTTTTAGTTAATAATCAATCAAAATCGGGATTAATACCTAAATCTTGCATCATCTTTTTAGCTTGCTTAGGAATACCGTCTTCACGATCTTTTTGTAAATCATCGTCACAAGGTAAAGGTTGACCGGTATAAGCATGAAGAAAGGCTTCACACAATAATTCACTATTTGTTGCATGACGTAAATTATTGACTTGTCGGCGAGTGCGTTCATCAGTCAATATTTTTAAAACTTTCAACGGAATTGATACTGTAATTTTTTTTACTTGTTCGCTTTTTTTACCATGTTCAGCATAAGGGCTTATATATTCGCCATTCCATTCCATCATCTTGTCACCAAATTACATCACAAATAATGTGGGCAATTCTAACGTTTTTTTTATTTTTCTGCAATCTACACACCAAGATAGTTAGACGTCTAGACATGTTGACGTCCTTATTGAATGTGTTATTCTTATACAATCTGTTGTTGAAGTAAGTAAAGTATTATTTAGAGGAATATTATTATGGTTAGTCAAACCAACAATTTAAGCCAAGGAACAATAGCTGTTCGTGGTGGGATTAATACTGATGAGCAATATGGTAGTGTTGTACCTGTTATTACACCATCTACTTGTTATCGTTATGAAGAATTTGCAAAACCAAGAAAGTTTGATTATGCACGAAAAGCTAATCCTAGTCGGCGATTAGTGGAAGAAACTGTTGCGAAATTAGAAGGTGGTGCAGATGCTATTTTAACAAACTGTGGCATGTCAGCAATTCATCTTATCAGTGTTGCTTTATTAGCGCCAAATGACTTAGTTGTTGCTCCTCATGATTGTTATGGCGGCAGCTATCGACTTTTTAATAGTCTAAGCCAAAAAGGCTATTTTAAAGTGAAATTTGTTGATCAGTCCGATGCAATAGCTTTACAAGAAGCACTTAATTTACATCCTAAATTAGTATTGATTGAAACACCAAGTAACCCATTACTTCGTGTTGTTGATATCAAGAAAATAGCCCAACAAGCACATGATGTTGGATCTTTGGTTTTAGTAGATAATACATTTATGACGCCAATTTTACAAAAACCGTTGGAGCTTGGTGCTGATATAGTCAGCCATTCTTGTACCAAATTTTTAAATGGGCATTCGGATTTATTAGCGGGAATTTTAGTCTTCAAAGACCAACAGCTTGCTACAGATGTTTTATGGTGGGCCAACAATATTGGTACGCTTACTTCATCATTTGATAGTTATCTTTTATTGCGTGGGTTACGAACTCTTGCTGCACGTGTTAATTTGCAACAAGAAAATGCCCAAAAAGTTGTTGAGTTTCTTGTTAATCACCCAAAAATAGCAAAAGTATTTCATCCCTCTTTACCATCTAATCTTGGGCATGATATTGCTAAAGAACAACAAAAAGGGTTTGGCTCGTTACTAAGTTTTGAACTGGTTGGAAATGCCGATGTAATGCCTAAGTTTTTAAAAGCGCTTAAAATTATTACATTAGCTCAATCACTTGGTGGCGTTGAGAGTCTTGTCTGCCACCCAGCAACAATGACACATTCAGGTATTAGTGCAGAAGCACGAAAAACAGCGGGTATTTCAGATCAGCTATTACGTATTTCAGTTGGTTTAGAAGATATTACTGATTTACTAGCTGATTTACAGCAGGCACTTGAAACAATCTAATTGAATTTTTAGATTAAAAAAGGATTGATGATATAATGCTGTAATGTTATTTCATCAACCTATTATTTGCACTTTTATTAAAGTGATGTTTTATTCTTTCTGAAATTTTCTATTTTCTTTTTTATCGCGGTAAAAATTTCATCAATTGAATGCCGTTTAGCTCTACCACAAATTTTTGCCTCTTCATTGCAGACCAAACATTGTCTTGGTTGATTTTCGAATTGAGAACGTGACAGGCTATTTTGTGTAACAATGTCAATAACATCAATATCCCACAAACGCCCTAAGGGATGATTATTTTCGACTTCAATACAATATTTTTTAAGGGTTTTAGCTGAACATTTAATTGCTATGATTGCTTCTGAACCAGTAATGTAATGGAAATGATCTTCATTGATTATTGTTATATTGTTTTGTAAAAAACAGAGATGTAAAGCTTTAATTGCTTCGTCAAAAAGATAACGGGCTCCGCTACTGTTTTTTATAGGACCAGGAATAACTATGCTTAATGATATGATTGGATATTTATAGCATGTCATTGCATGCTTTTGGTTTTCAACTCGCTTTTCCTTGGCTAGTAGCATTTGCTCAAGGATAATAGGAGTGCCATCATCAAATTTAATTTGCATTTTTTTCATCAAATAGAAAAGTAATAGCATGACACTTTTACATGTCAGGCTATTACTATATTAATAAAGATTAAAATTAATCTTTAACTTGGCGTACGACATCAATAACAGAGCCATCACGGAAATGTACGATACCAACGATTTTATCATTAAATTCGATTGGTTTTGGTTCACCAGTTAAAGACACAGCACGTTGATAAAGCTCTTCAATGCTCATAATTGGTAGGTTAGCTGCTTTTAAACGTTCAGCAATTTCTGAACGATTAGGGTTAACAGCAATACCATGGTCAGTGACTAGCACATCAACGCTCTCACCAGGAGTAACTAATGTTGTTACCTTTTTAATTACTGTTGGAATACGGCTACGAATGAGTGGCGCAACAACAATTGTTAAGTTTGCACCAGCAGCCGTATCACAGTGACCGCCAGAAGCACCGCGCATTACACCGTCAGAACCAGTTAATACATTAACATTGTAATCAAGGTCGATTTCTAACGCACTTAAAATAACAATATCAAGCTCATCAACACTTGCACCTTTTGAGGCAGGATTTGCATAAACATTAGTTGAAACTTCGATATGATCTTTATTTTTACCTAAAGATTGCCCCGCAGTGCCGTCAAAACTTTGAGTATCTAATAAACGTTTAACTAATCCTTTTTCGTGAAGATCAACAATACTTGCTGTAATACCACCTAAAGCAAATGATGCAGTGATATTTTTCGCACGCATGCGATTTTCAAGGAAACGAGTTGCTGCAGTTGACGATGCACCAGAACCAGTTTGGATTGAAAAACCATCTTTAAAATAACCAGAGTGTTCAATAACATCAGCTGCATAACGAGCGATCATCAGTTCGCGTGGATTGCTAGTTATACGCGCTGCGCCCACACTAATTTTAGTTGGGTCACCCACTTCATCAACTTTAACAATATAATCAACTTGATCTTGGCGAATACTTGCTGGATGGTTAGGATATCCAACAATATCCTCAGTTAATAGTACAACTTTTTTAGCAAATTGCGCATCAACCATAGCATAACCTAGAGCACCACATTGTGATTTTCCTGATACACCATTAGCGTTACCTTGTTCATCAGCGGTTGATACAGCTAAAAATGCGATATCAATGTTAATTTCACCACTTTGGATTAGTTTTACACGTCCACCATGAGAATGGATATGGACTGGGTTTTCCATTAAACCGTGAGAAATCGCATCGGCTAATTTACCACGTAAACCAGAGGTATAAATTTTAGTAATTACACCAGATTCGATATGAGGAATTAACGCTGAGTTACAGCTTAATAAAGAACTTGAAGCTAGCGTCAAATTTTTAATGCCTAAATTACTGATAGTCTCAACAACTTTGTTGATAACCTTATCGCCTTCACGAAATGCATGGTGAAAAGAGATAGTCATTCCATCACGCAATTCACATTTTTTAATTGCTTGCTCAATAGAATCACACAATTTACGCGTGTATTTAGACTCATCTTTTAAATATGGAGTTGTTGCGTTAGCATCAACAAAAGGCTTAATATTCTTGAGATCAGGGTGCTGTTTAAGCAAATCATCAATTTTTTTGTTTATAGAAGTAGTCATTTTTCAATCCTATCAAATTTCTTTACGTACACCAGAATACTTAGCCAACTCGATAACTTTTCTAGCTCGAGCAATAATCGGTGCATCAATCATTTTGCCATTTAGAGAAATAACGCCAAGGCCTTTTCTTTCTCCTTCTTCTGCTGCTTCAACTACTTTTTGAGCATGTTCAACTTCAGCTGCTGTTGGAGCATAAGCATTGTGGAGCAGGTCAATTTGTCTAGGATTAATGAGCGATTTACCGTTGTAACCTAATTTTTTGATTAAGCTGACTTCTTTCAAGAAACCTTCATCATCATTAACATTAGAGTAAACAACGTCAAAAGCATCAATTTTAGCCACACGTGCTGCATGCAATACTGCACAGCGAGCATAGAATAATTCTGTACCATCGCCACGTTCAGTTTGCATATCAACAAGATAGTCAAATGCAGCTAGCGCAATACCGATTAAACGTGGAGAAGATTTAGCGATAGAAACGGCATTAACAACACCTTGAGCAGATTCGATTGCAGCCATTAATTTAGTGCTACCAACTTCACGCCCACACTCTTTTTCGATTCTTTCAACATGGGCTTCTAACTCATGAATATCTTCAGCACAGTTAGTCATAGGTAAACGTACTACATCAACACCCGCTCGTACAACTGCTTCAAGGTCTTTTAGACCAAATGGAGTATCAAGCGCATTGATTCGTACTACTGTTTCAATTCCGTGCTCTTTATAAACAGGAAGAAGTAAAGTTTGTGCGACTAATAAACGCGCTGAATCTTTTTCCTTAATTGAAACGGCATCTTCAAGATCGAACATGATTGAATCAGGCTTATAAACAAACGAAGTTGATAACATAGCGGCGTTTGCACCTGGAAGAAATAGCATACTTCGACGTAATTTTTTCATAGTAATTTACTCCAATCTAAGTTTTCTTCTTCTGCGCCACGTAAAACTGCACATTGAACTCTAGCTTTAATAGCGCAATCAAGTGCACCTTTATCATCAATAATGATTAAACCGTCGGTTACATTAAGCTCATTTAAAGTTTGATTAACAACCGCACGGATTTGATCGCCAAATTGTTTATTAACATCACTATTAATAACAATTTCAATTCCCGTGTTTGGCATGACTTTGACTAACAAATCGCTAGATTCAAGAGTCCCCGCCATGGCTTCTTTTTGTATTTTCATTTTTTTACCTTTTAAAACGTATTAAATTTTAAATTTATCCAAATTAGCTGAAAGGTAATCCCATGTAGTAGATGGAACTAGTTTTTTTACCTCTTCATACTGCCCTGATGCCAATAATTTTCTTACTAATGAAGCTGATACAATAGTATCACCTTCGGTTATTCGTTGAACTTCAACAAAGGTAATTGCGGAGTGATTACTAACTGCTTTATCTTCAAGCCAATAAGACATCGCTTCATTATAAGCCTTCGTTACTTCGTCATAGGGTTCAGTTCCAACAAATCGATAGTTAATATTAAGCGCTGGAGCAATATAATTTCGGAATATAAGCAGATCGATACCCATATAGGCCTGATCGATTTTTGTCTTATCTTTTAGAAAATAAGTTGGAAATGTTGCTCTTGAAATAATATAAGGAGAACTTGCATGTACCGTCACATTTTGTATCTGTTTAGTACCATCTTTAACTAACTTCAAACGTGTATCAAATGAAAATAGCGATGCATTTTCATTGACAACAAAAACATGCAACCAATCACATTGACTTGCAGCATATTGAATAAGATATTGATGGCCTTTAGTGAAAGGATTAGCATTCATAACAATGCTACCAATTTTGCTCCCTTCTTTTTGTTGCGTGCTTAGTTGTTTACAATATTGCCTTATTCCAACTGGATTGTTTTCCATTAGGACAACAAGATCTGTTATTTCAACAATAGGATAAAACCCACATCCCTTAAAAAAATCTATATTTTCGGGTTTTGTATATAGAAAAAGATGAAAATAGCCGTTTTCATTGGCATATTTTATTACATGATCCATCAAGGTTAGATTTAGTTGATTGCCACGATAATTAGGATCAATAGCAACACATTTAATAATATTGCGATCAATACCTGCACAAGCAATAATTTGTTCATTGATTTTAGCTACCATAAAAACAGTAACTTGTGAATCCAGATCAAGATCAGAGCGAGATAGCAACTGTTTAACTTCTTTATAATCTTGTTCTGCTTTAGAAATATCAACAACGGCATAATCAACTAAATCGTACATAAATTTACCTCTATTCAGCTACTACATAATTAGTTAGTCGACCAATTCCTGTAATTTCGACTTCAATTGTATCGCCATCTTTCATAAATACTGGAGGATTACGTTTTTTACCAACTCCACCTGGTGATCCAGTAAGAATAACATCACCTGGAGATAAACGTGTAAAAGTACTAATATAAGAAATTAATTCAGGCACAGTATGCACAAGATTTTTAACTGAATCATGTTGCATTTGCTCGCCATTTAAATAAGTAGTTAAAGATAATACTTTTGGATCAGGAATTTCATCGCTTGTTGTAATACATGGACCGAAAGCACCAGTGCTAGGCCAGTTTTTACCTGCGGTAAACCAAGTATATTGCCAGTCGCGAATAGAACCATCCATATAACAGCTATAGCCAGCTACATATGATAACGCATCTTCTTGCTTAATGCGAAAACCAGCTTTACCTATAATAATAGCTAATTCTCCTTCATAATCCAACTCATTAGTAATAGCTGGTTTAATAATGTTGGTTTTATGACCTGTTTGAGAATCAGGGAAACGAACAAAAAGCGTTGGTGCTGAACTGGTTTCATTAAATTCTGCTCGTTTTTCGGCATAGTTCATACCAACACACAAGATTTTATTTGGATTTGGAATAACGGGTAAATAAGTAATGTCTTGTTCATCAATGTCACTTGGGGCATTAAGGTAGGTTTTGGCAATAGATAGTCCTTCTTTATCGGCAAGTAGTGATTTTAAATCGGCATATTTATCACCTAATTTTTGCTTTAAATCAACAATACCGTTGTGAGTAAGAAGACCAAAACTTGCTCTACCAGAGACAAGATAACTGACAAGCTTCATGAAAACTCCTTAAAAGCTATTTTGTTAATTGTAAATATTAAATAAAAATGAACAACCTTAGTATAAACCAAGGTTGTTATTTAATATGTAAAATCTATACTAAGAAATTGCCGAGAATAAGTAATGATACTGATACATTAATTGCACCACCAATACGAGTTGCAATTTGTGCAAACGGCATAAGTTCCATACGTTCTGCAGCAGTTAAGATTGCCACGTCACCAGTTCCGCCTTGACCACTTTGACAACAAGAAATAACAGCAGCATCAACAGGATACATACCAAGTTTTTTAGCAACAAAGAAACCAGTAGTAACCAAACTAACAACTGTACAAACAATAACAATTAGGTTTGTGATTGTGAATGCATCTACAATTTTTTCCCAAGGAGTGATAGCAACACCCACCGCAAATAAAATTGGGTAAGTAACAGACGTTTGGAAAAATTTATAAACAACTTGTGACCCACTTAATACTTTAGGTGAAACACCAGATACTAATTTAACAAAAACTGCTGCAAATAGCATTCCTACTGGTGCTGGAATACCAGTCACTTTGTGACCAATCATACCAACCATATAAAGAATAGCTGCTAATAATACACCTGAAGCGAATGTAGTTACATCAATAATCGATTCAGTTTTAGCTGCTTTTTTATCAGCAACTTCATCATCTGCTGGTAATAGTCGACCGTTACCAGTTAAGTGCGGATAAGCTTTACCAATACGATTTAAAATACCACCACAAATAATACCAGTTAAACCACCTAACATTACGATTGGTAAAACACGACCAAGCGCATCACCTTGTTCCATACCTAAGATTGAAGCGTACCCGATTGAAAGTGGAATTGCACCTTCACCAACACCACCAGCCATAATAGGTAATACTAAGAAGAAAAATGTTTCAAATGGTGTTAAACCAAGTAAATAACCAACGCCGACACCAACAAGCATACCAACGATTTCACCACATACCATTGGGCCGAAGATTTTTAAGAATCCTTGGATAAGTGTTTTCTTATCCATATTCATAATACTACCCACGATGATACAACAGATATATAAATAAAGAATATGTGTATCTTTATAGAATTTTTTTGTTGCAACAACGACTGGTTCAGGAAGAATACCATAATAAACTAATGCAGATGGAATAAAGGTTGCACAAATTGCGGCAGCTCCCATTTTTCCAACGATCGGCAAACGTTTACCAATTTCGCCACATAGAAAACCAAAAAAAGCACAAGTAACTACCATTACAACGATTTCGCTAGGTAATTTACCTGTTACTAACACTTCAGCGAAAATAAGAATACCTGCGATAATAAATAATGGAAGTGGGATAACACCAATTTTGTAGTTATCCATCAGACGCCACCAATTATATGGCCAACCTGTTAGATTTTCTGTAACAGTCTTACCCGTTGATTCTTTTCCATTAATGTTTTTCTCAGATGAGTTAAAATTCACCATTAATTTTTTTCTCCAAAATAAGTTGATTTATTCAAAATTATTGGCGGGTATATTTACAAAAAATTAATGAAATTTTTGTGATATAAATCATAAATTAACTGTGGTTTTTATGGTTTTAAAGGATATATGTTTTTTATGCTGTGATACACTTATTTGAACTTAATTTGAAAAGAAAATACAAAAATGCGAAGAAAAATCCACTTATCATTTACCACAAAACTTTTTTTATCGCTTTTGTTTTTTTCGTTGATTGTTCTTGCGCTATTACAAAGCTATATTTGGAACACAACTGAAACAAATTTGTATCGAAGTTTGGGCGAAAAAGCGCAAATTCAAGCAAAAGAGTTATCTGTTTTACCAAGTTTAATTGAATATGTCAAAGATAAAGACACAAATAAAATAGCTAATTTAATCACAGATATATTTAAACAAAGTGATGCAAGCTATATTGTTATTGGCGATGCTAATGCTAACCGTTTATTTCATACAGCTAATAGCCCTTTACATTCCCCCATGGTAGGAGGGGATAATCAAGAGGTTCTTAACGGTAATAGTAGCATCACTATTAGTGAGGGTTCTCTTGGTCTAGCATTAAGGGGGAAAGCTCCAATTATTGAAAACGGTAAGATTATTGGTATAGTCTCGGTCGGTTATATGATTGATGGTATTTATGCATTGCATATAAAACAGTTTATACCGTTTATCATTTTTTGTTCCTTGTTATTCTTAGCATTATTTATCTTTTCATACTGTTTTTCAAAAGCAATTAAAAAACAGATGTTCAATTTAGAGCCTAAAGCAATCGCACTACTGGTAAAAAGCCAAAAGTCGATCATGGAATCGATTTTTGAAGGTGTTATCGCCATTGATCTTAATTATAAAATTATCAATATTAATCAATCTGCTCGCACAATGTTAGATATTAAGATAAATGATGACGAGTTACATAAACATGATTTAAGCGAATTTATCACCTCAAGTGACTTTATCTACAAAAAAGAAAATCAAACTGAAGACATACACGATCATATATGCTATTTCAATAACATGATTGTTATTGCCAGCCGAGTTCGAGTGGTTATTGATGATAAAATTCAAGGCTGGGTAATTACTTTTCGTAATTTTGATGATATTAATGTATTAAGTATGCAATTAACGCAAGTAACACAATATGTCGATAATTTACGCGCATTAAGGCATGAACATCTTAACTGGTTAGCAACGCTATCAGGTTTAATATATATGAAACGGTATGATGAAGCGCAATCATTTATTGCATTGCATTCTGCCGATAACCAAAGTAATTTAGACTTTATTACCAAACATTTTAATGTGCCGGCTATATGTGGTTTATTAATTGGCAAATATTCAAAAGCACACGAAATTGGCTTAAATCTAGTATTTGATCCAGCATGCCAATTAAATGCATTACCTTCACTTATCACCGAAATAGAATTTATGTCAATTTTAGGAAATTTGCTTGATAATGCTTTTAATGCTAGCTTAAAAAATGATCGTGGTGATAAAACCATTTATCTCTATCTAAGCGACGCAACAAATGAAGTTGTATTAGAGGTAACTGATCAAGGCTGTGGCATTGATGAAAATATTCGCGATTCAATTTTCGAACCTGGCGTCACATCGCAAGAAGGTAAAGAACACGGTATTGGTTTACACCTTGTTTCGACCTATATAAAAAAGGCCAATGGTTATATTACATTTGAAGATAATACCCCTTATGGAACAATTTTTTCTGTATTTATACCTAAATAATAAAAAGGCAATTATATGAATCAATTTCAAGAAGATAATATCAAAGTGCTTATTGTTGAAGATGAGCCAATTTTAGCAGAACTAAATGCAGAGTTTATTCAAAAAGATACAAAGGTTAAAGTAATTGGAATAGCTTCAACACTAGAAGAAGCTAAAATAATGGTAGAAAAACTAAAACCGACCTTAATATTACTCGATAATTATTTACCTGACGGCAAAGGAATAGAATTATTTGAATACATCATAAATAATCATCTAGATTGCTATGTTATTTTTATTACAGCCGCAAGTGATATGGATACTTGTAGTAAAGCGATTCGTTATGGCGCTTTTGACTACTTAATAAAGCCCGTATCTTACCAAAGGCTAAAACACTCGCTTGAGCGTTTTGAACTATTTTTATACCGACAAAGCCTACAAAAACATGTCAATCAACGAAAAATAGACGAACTTTTCAATTTGCAAACTAAAGATTTTGTTGATATGAACCGCCACTCCAAAGGGATTGAAGAAATCACGCTACAAAAAGTCAAAGACTTATTTATGCAAACCGATAAAGCACTCACTGTTGACGAAATAGTCGAAAAAGCCAATATTAGCAAAACGACCGCTAGGCGATATTTAGAATATTGTGTACAAATCAAATTATTAACAGTCGAACTTAATCATGGAAAAATTGGACGACCAGAAAGGCTATATAAACGTTTAGGGAAATAGTATTTTATCTGTTTCAGATAAAATACTAGCTTTGAAAACATACCTATTTGAGTTTTTTTTAGTTATTGGTACTAGTAACAAAGGAAAAAACAGCTTATATAACAACCAAATACCTATATCTACCTTATTTTGGCGTTAGAATACGCAGCAACTGAGTAAGGTAGTACGCCAAACAAGGATGTTTGGATCGGATGTTACCACCGATACTACTCATTTCCCCAAAAGGGAAAAATATTTAAAACCACTACTTCAAACAATACCACTGTCCTCTATAACTGTCTGATTTAATTAAAAAAATGAAATAAAAAACTTCAATAAAATCAATGCTCTACCTGAACGTTTTTAGAGCAAAAAATCTAACAATACCACAAGATTAATATACTTGCTTTACCATGGGGTTTAAATATGCCAATAGCTAACCGAGGTTATTCCACTAAATAGGGTGAGCTGGAATGTAGGTGTAGATATTAATAATTTCACCAAATCTCAAAATGACGGAAACATAACACCCTATTTTAATTATAAAATTAACCTATCTATAAAACCGAATCGTTTTCATCTTTACATTTCTTTACAAAAAAGTCCGCTAAAAAACTAGCCAACTATTTTTTAAACGGCTATACTCTTATTGCTATAGGAAAATAAGAGAATAATTATAAAAAATCCAAATAAAACAAAATATTACTTGACACGAGGAACGTAATGCAGTATCATTTTTGGCACAAGGCACAAGGCACAAGCACTGGCTAACCTACGTCTTAAATTTATCAAATAACCCTATTCGACGAGTTTTTGCACGAAACTCATTTATATCTTCGAAATTATCCATAAAATTATTTTCAAAAGTTCCATTGGTATTAGCGCTATTGTTGTTATTGCCATACTCTTTTGAATCGCAGGCATTATCGGCCACGACTTCTGAGCGCATTCATGGTACTGCGCCTTATTTAACTTTTGATGGCGGTGTTACTAAAGTGACTAAAACAGATGACTTATTAACTATTAAATTATCAAATGGACGAACATTCACACCGCAAAATAATCCTTCATCATCGACAGTGCCAATCGAGTTACCTAATATAGGGGATACTTTGGCTAATATCGATATGATAGTCCAGCCAGCTGATTCAGTGAGCTTAAATGATTTGGTGACACAGGGTAAATGGGGCGATGATGATGGTGATAATCAGGTAACGGCAATGGGGAATATATCGGTATCATTTACGGATAAAAATGGTAATACCGTTAGTCGTCGTGATGCATTAGATATTTGTAAGGCACCTTATAAGATAACATTAAGTAGTACGGGAGGTAGTTTAGCAACGCAGTATGGCGTGCCCAAAAGTAGTACTTTCAGTGAAGGTACTGCGGTGTATTATATCACTCCGCCGCCACAACCAGTTATTTGTTCGGTCAGGCCGAATTTGCTATATGGTGGTACGACTGGTATCGATTCTAACGACAATCCTAAATTTGCTGGCCCATCTAGCATATGGAGTACTACTAAGGGTTTTCTAACTCAATCTACAAGTTCATCATCTTACGATTTAAATTTCCCAACTACAGGTGCGCATAATTTATATTTTGATTTACTCATAAGTGGAGTAGATATAAATGAATTGACATGGGCACCTGTCACGCATGAGGGAATTACTGCAACAGTGGCAAATGTTGTACCTAATGATAGGTGGATTCCTAATTGGGATAAGGGAAAAGCCGTAGCTCGTGTTAGGCTAACAGGTCCAGAGGCAAGAAATCAATGGAACAACCCTAATCCTAATCGAATAGCTAAGCCAAGGTTACCAAAAACCTTTGAGTTAGTGGGAAAGGATCGTAGTAATAATGTAGTGGTAAGGTATGGATTTAAGTTAAAGCAGTGGTTTGTTAACCGAGGAAGTAAATACGATACAGTTCCTGTTCAAACAACATGGTGTAGTCGTTTGGGGTATCGTCTTTCGCAGGTAAGAGATTTAACCAATGCAGTCAGAACAGCTAGTGTTCCTATTTCTGGCGCCACGCCTTCTTCAGTTTGGAATGGTTACCAGCGTCGAATTGGAGCTGGATTTTTCACGGAGTGGGGCTACATGTCTCATTATGCTGATGCGGACTTCGCCTACAGCACCCACTCCCACTATGGTTACTGGATGAGTGATGCCATATCTAACAGTCAGTTTTATGTCTACTCCGACACAGGCTATATCAATAGCAATAACATGGGTGCCACCTTCGGCTATTATGCTGTTTGCACCACACCTTAGTTTTTAGCGTTTAGTCCTTAATCCTTAGGGCGAAGGGGCGATTCTGGTACAAATAATAGAGGTAATCTAACAAAGAATCCAGCCCCCGCTCAGTTGGACGCTGAGCAGGTATGACTGCATTAATGACTGAAAGTCAAAAAATGCTCCCGACCGACTACGCATAGGCATGGTTGGCATTAAAAGGGTAAGTTTTAAATGTAATTTGTTCGGTAATGTTTCGGATGTTGACTCTAGCGTTATTTATTTTCCCAAAGGTTAAAACGTCCGAAACTTAACCTCATCCACATAGACTTTACTTAAATACAAAATCCCCAAAAACGGACTATAAGTATTTAATTCTATGAAAAAATAACCAATAAAAATTTAATAAAATCAATTGAATATCTAAGCTGTTTTATAGAAAAACATTTCGATTTTTCACAACACTTAAAGGTTAATATAGTCATTAATCTAGCATTAGAATAAGCCCAGAGCTGATAAAGGGCTGTAGCAAAAATAGTCAGTTAGCGTGTTGATTTTATTTGTATTTTTTGCAAAAACAAATAATTTATAATTAGTTATTTCCATAAATGATTATTTATTATAATTAAACTTGACAAAGCATGAGCAACTGTTGATAATAGCGCCGTTTTTTTAACCTGAATTTTTTGTTATAGCGAGGTGGCAAAATGCCTTTAGTTAACACTTTATCTTAATGCCGACTTGGTATCTTCTATCATATTGTCTTTTGCTTAGTATCATCTAAGCCCTTTCGTTGCAATTCAATCTATAGATTTTTGCCTTGTCGGTTTTCCCTTATTTTTTTGGAGAAAACATTATGACAATGGAATCTTATATTCAAAATTTAGAATTAATTAAATATCCACGAACACCGCACCTAGAAAGCTCACGCTTACAGTTTGGTGATAGTGAACATGGACAACGTCCTTATAACCAACTTGCAGGTAAATATATTGTTGTTGAAGAAAAGCTGGATGGCGCAAATTGTGCAATTAGTTTTTCGGCTTATGGTGAATTATTATTACAATCACGAGGACACTATTTATTGGGTGGTGCAAGAGAACGACAATTTAACCTACTAAAACACTGGGCAGTGGTACATGAACGTTGGTTACTTGAGCGTTTAGAAGATCGCTATATCCTTTATGGTGAATGGTTACACAAAAAACATGCTATTTTTTATGATGCTTTACCGCACTATTTTTGCGAGTTTGATATTTGGGATAGACAACAAAACTGTTTTTTATCTACCCTAAAGCGACATCAATTATTAGCTGGTGGTCCAGTTTTATCGGTGCCTGTGTTGTTTGCAGGGATTGCACCTTCTAAATTGAGCGATTTATTGGCGTTAGTCAAACCATCTTTGGCTAAAACCGCTAATTGGCGTACTTGCTTTGAACAAATCGTGATGCGTGAAAAGCTTGACTTAAGCAAAGCTTGGCAACAATGCGATAACTCTGACTTGATGGAAGGGTTATATCTTAAAATCGAATCGGAAGAACAAACCATTGATCGATTAAAATGGGTTAGGCAGGATTTTGTTCAGGCGATTTTAGATGCAGGGCAACATCATAGTGAACAGCCTTTTATTCCAAACCAATTGGCTCAAGGTGTTGAGTTATATACACCTCAATTAACAGTGAATTGGAATAATGGATGCCTAAACGGGGGTAAATTATGAATTACCAAGTACTAAAACAACAAATAGCAAGTACGTTGGCAACAGATGATTTTAGCCCATGGTTAACCTGTATTCCTGAATTGAATAGTTTAATAATAACGCCACAAGATCCCTCGCATCATGGAGAGGGGAACGTTTGGGTTCATACGCAAATGGTTGTGCGTGCATTATTAACGCAAGAAGAGTTTACCAACGCAACAGAAGATGAGCAGTTTGTATTATTTATGACTGCTTTATTACATGATATCGCTAAGCCAGAAACCACCGTCATAGATGAGTTGACAGGTAAAATTACACAACCAAGGCATTCCAAAAAAGGCGAGATCCGTAGTCGTATATTATTATGGCGAATGGGGGTGCCATTTGATTTGCGGGAACAAATCTGCCGAATTATTAGTGTACATCAAGTGCCTTTTTTTGCTTTAAGTGATGACGTAAGAAATAAATCACCCGAATATTTAATTCACCGCTTATCGTGGCAATTGCCTATTTGGATGTTGTGTTTGCAAGCTAAAGCAGATATGGAAGGTCGTATTTGTGCTGATAAACGCCGAGCGCTTGATGAAGTTGAACTCTTTAGGCAATTGGCACTTGAAGAAGGGTGTTTATATCAACCTCGCCAATTTGTTGATGATTATACTCGTATCGAATATTTTCGAGGTAGTAATGTATTACCCGATTATGCATTATATCCTCAAGAAGGATCTAAGGTGATTATGCTAGCTGGTTTACCTGCATCGGGTAAAAATAGTTGGGTGAGTAAACATTATCCAACATGGGATGTTGCTTCTTATGATGATGCTAGATCTGAGCTAAAACTAAAGCACGGTGAAAACGAAGGGCTGGTTATTCAGTTTGTGTTAGCAAAGGTTAAACAGTGGTTAAGAACAAAACAACCTTTTATTTGGAATGCGACCCACTTATCGCAAGAAATGCGTCAAAAAGCACTCGATTTGCTTTATGCTTATCATGCGAATGTGGAAATTGTCTATCTTGAACAACCAGAAAAAGAGTTGTATCGCCGTAATTCAGCACGAGATACTACGTTGCCAAATAAAGCAATTCAGCGGTTATTAAATAAATGGGAAGTTCCATTACCGACTGAAGCACATAAGGTGAGTTATTTTATTAATCAATAATTATTACTCATCTTTGGTTATATTAATTGGGGCCGATATTAAAGCCCCAAAATTAATTGGAGAATAGTGTTAAATATTAAATTCTGTTATTTTTAATTACTTTTTTTATCAATAAATCTTATCTTTTTATTGTCTTGTTTTATCCATTATATTGAGACAAAAACCAAGTAATCGCAATTAAATCCGCCGATCCGCCAGGGCTTAAATTACGTTTTATTAATTCACTGTCAAGATGATATAAATTTTCTCGTACTTTGGGATTGATTACGCCACCTTGTTTGATGAGTTTTTTCGCTTGTTCTTGGACAAAGGTCAAGCCATCAAGTCCACCTCGTGAAACTACATTAGTGTCTTGATTAAAAGCAAGTAAATGTAACATCGCTTGTAATAAGCAAGTTTCTTCATCATAGCCGTTCTTTTGCATTTGTTGAAAGATAGGCAGTGAGATATTTCTAACTGTTGCATAACCTGATTCTGCTTCTCCTCTTGCTCCTGTAAGGTTATGGAGTTTAAATAGCTTTTCACCAACAGAATTTGTTAGATTATTTTGTTTTAGCTCGCTTTGAACAATGCCTTGGCAAATGGATGAAACTTCGTTACAAATGCTTTGTATGTTGATTGGTAAGTTTAATTGCTCTAACTTGCCAATAGCGCCGAGCAGCAAACCAAAGGCAAATATCCCGCCTTTATGAGTATTAACTTGATTGGTGGCTTTAAACATCGCTTGTTCGCAATTAATACCAATTGGTCTAATGCCAGCTAAAAAAAGTTGATTTTTATGCAAAGCTGATGTTTTACCATATTGGTAAAAACGTTCAAACCAGACACAAATAGCACTAATACTTTGAATAAAGGTCTGGAAATCCATATCACGATGTGCTCCACTATTATTCATATCAACTAATCCGGGTTTTGGTGATAAGCAAATTTCTTTGATTAATGCTTTAGTTGCTAATTGCGCAGGTAAACATCGGTTAGGGTCATTATTGAGTTGTAATTCTAATAATGCTACTTGCTGAGAATAATCACTCATTACTATTGGTTACCTATAGGGATTCGATTTAATTAATTTGCATGATGCTATGATGTAAACACCAAGCCACTCTTTTAAATGGATTGGTGTGTGATAAAACTAATAATCGTTATGTGTTGATACAGCTAGTACTTCCCGATTTCCATTATGGCTTGGGGCGCTAATAATGCCTTCTACTTCCATTTGTTCGACAATTCGGGCTGCTCGGTTGTAGCCAATTCTAAATTTTCGTTGTACGCTAGAGATAGAAGCTCTTCGTGTTTCTATGACAAAAGCAACAACTTGGTCAAATAATGGATCGAGTTCTTCATCTGACGAGTTGGAATTGCCATTTTCGCTATCATCGGTCGCAACTGTGACATTTTCAACGTATTTTGGTGTGCCACGTGCTTTCCAATCTTGCACAACGGCGTGCACTTCTTCATCACGCACAAATGCACCGTGAACACGAATTGGAATGGAGCTATTAGGGGCTAAATAAAGCATATCTCCCATACCAAGTAATGATTCTGCTCCCATTTGATCTAAAATAGTGCGAGAATCAATTTTGCTTGATACTGTAAAAGCGATACGAGTTGGTATATTCGCTTTGATTAAGCCCGTAATGACATCCACCGATGGACGTTGTGTGGCTAAGACTAGATGAATACCTGCTGCTCGCGCTTTTTGAGCAAGCCGTGCAATTAGTTCTTCGACTTTTTTACCGACAGCCATAATCAAATCAGCAAACTCATCGACCATGACCACAATATAGGGTAATTTTTCGAGTGTCGGCATATTAAGATCCATACTATCAGTTGGTTTCCAAAGTGGATCGGGAATTGGTCTGCCCATTTGTTCTGCTAGTTTTATTTTTTCGTTATAACCAGCAATATTACGCACACCTAATGCTGACATTAGACGATAGCGTCGTTCCATTTCGTTAACACACCAATTTAATGCATTAGCGGCATCTTTCATATCAGTAACCACTTGTGTTAATAAATGTGGTATTCCTTCATAAATAGATAACTCTAGCATTTTGGGGTCAATCATAATAAACCTGACATCTTCAGGTTGCGATTTATATAAAATGCTTAAAATCATCGCATTAACACCAACTGATTTACCCGAGCCAGTAGTACCAGCAACAAGTAAATGAGGCATTTTAGCAAGATCAGCAACCACTGATTGCCCAGCAATATCTTTCCCTAATACGACAGTTAACGGCGATTGAGCATCTTTAAATTGAGGGCTGTCTAAGACTTCTCTAAAATAGACTGTTTGACGATTTTTATTGGGCAATTCAATACCTACATAAGGTTTTCCCGGAATAACTTCAACTACACGAACCGATGGCATTGATAATGATCGTGCTAAGTCACGATCTAGCGTTGAAATTCGTGCCGCTTTGATACCCGGTGCAAGTTCAATTTCAAATCGAGTAATCACAGGTCCCGGTAAATAATCAACCACTTTTGCCTTCACTCGATAATCCGATAAACTTTTTTCAATCAGTTCCGACATTGCGTTTAAGGCACCATGATCGACTTCGATTCGAGCTGTTGGTGGCGCAGTTAATAAGTTCAGTGACGGTAGTGGTGTAGTCGGTTTAGGTAACGGTTTATCATTACGTCTTAATAACGGATGAATTAAGCTATCTTCGTCATTTTCATTGAAATGATTATGTTGAATATCTTCAACACGATCTTCTTCAGGATAGATATCGTCAATAATTGGATTTGCTTTTTTTAGAGCTTCAGTGTCAACATATTCTAGTTGTTCTACGTCTGCTTTCACTTCTTTTATTTCAGTTTCAGTTTCAGTTTCAGTCTCTGTATCTGTTATGTTTTCTATATCTTCTATAGATGCAGTGTCTTTTGTACTTGTAATAACCTGTGGTTCTTGAATAAATGGTTGTTTGGTTTCAGTTGTTTCTATAGCTGAAAGGTTGATGGATGATTCAAACGGTGTTTGTTCATTTGTAAAATTAATTTTGGGTTCGTTGTGTACTGATGTAAACAGTGGTTTACTTGGTGCATCTGAAATTGTGTATTTTTCTGGTTCATCGAATGGTAGTTTTTCTTCTGATTTTTGTGTTTGTATTACCTGTTTTATTTGTTCTATTGATGAAGACAAGGTTTGCTCTTGCTCTGGAGTAGCTTTGTTTCCATTCATGTTTTGAATAATTGATTCAAGGCGAGATAAAATCTCGTTAGGATCGAGCTCTTTATTTGGTGGATTATCACTTGTTAGGGGCGCTGTTGTTGACTGCGGTACTTGAGTATCTTTGTGGGATGAATTGATTAATTCATCGGTTGTTTTTATTGAGATTGTTTTATCGTCAGCCGATATGATGGTATTTGCAGTCTGATTTTGAATTGTTTCAGCACTAGAGATAGCATTTGATGTTGGAATGATATTGATATCATCATCTGATTTTTTATCTAGTTTTGTATCAAAAGGTATTGTAAATTGAGGCTCTTTTATTTCCTCACCAGTCTGCGCTATTGATTTTTCATTTTGTGGATCTGGTTGTTTAAGTTTATTGGCTGTGCGAGGCTTAATTAACCATCTGATCGGTAGTAGTAAAATCATGACAAAAGCACCTAATTTCTCAATTAGATTTAACCATGATAATCCAGTTAATAATGTGACACAGGCCAAGCAAGTTCCAAGAAGAATTAAGGATAAAGTAATGCTATCTATAATTGGTAAAAGGCTTTCGATGACTATCGCACCTAAATAACCGCCCGCTTCAAATTGTTCAGAATCAGCAATATTTAAAGCAAAAAATCCTGTAGCACTAAATATAAATGCTAACACACCAATAATCCGAAATGAAAGACTAAAGTAGTTTATAGGATCATTAGCATGTTTATAAAAATAAACGATTGACTGTAAACAAATAAAAATAGCGATAAAAGGTAGGCTATAAGCAATAAAGCCTAAAAATTGAAACAGAACGTCACAGATGTATGCACCAACATAACCACCAAAATTACTAATAGGATAGTGCCAAGCTGTACGAGACCAACCTGGATCGGATGGATCGTAACTGAATTGCGATAGAAATAAACAAACAGATAAACCTATTATTGTTAGTAGAATCAATTGAGTGATGATCTGTTTTTTTGTAATTTTGGGCTTTTTCAAACAAGTACCTAAAAACTATTGCTATTAAAATAGCTGGCATTTTATCATAAATTGTGCTTGCTCACAGAGCCAATACTGTTTAAAACGCAATTTATTGTTGGGTTATTATGCAACAGGAAGTAGGCTAGTTTTAAATCTTATACCATTTTGTACATATCGTTGTGCATTAGTGATATTTGCTGTAATTTCAGCTTTAGTTAATTTGCGGATAATTTTTGCGGGTGATCCCATAATTAAACAACCTTCTTCATAAGGTATGGTATGTGTTACTAACGAGTTGGCGCCAACAAGGCAATTTTTTGCAATTTTGGCATTGTTTAATATAGTACTACCCATACCAATTAATACATTATCTTCAATGGTGCAACTATGTAGGATAACATTATGCCCAATAGTGACATTCTCGCCAATAATGCAAGGGATATCTGTTTCAATATGGATGGTAGTGTTATCTTGCACATTGCTATTTTTACCAATATGTATGGGAGCAATATCACCGCGTAAAACAGCGTTGAACCAAATAGAAACACCCTTTTGTAAAACGACATCACCAATGATATCAGCAGATTTTGCGATAAAACAATTTTGATGAATTTGTGGATGTAAATCACCTAGTTGATAGATCATAATTATTACCTTTTATTATTTTTGACACTCAAAAATAAGCTCACAGAAATAAAATTACATAACACCATAGAGCCAACCATTAGCCACTCTGTTGTATTATTGACCGTTATGGATTGTGCAGTTGGAGTTGATACCAATAATGATAATAATATGCCTATTGCCCCAGCGATTGCAAAACGAATTGTACCAGCAAGAGATGAGGCTGTACCTGCAATATAGGGATAAAAGTCTAAAACGATTGCCATACTATTTCCACCAATGGTTGACATACAACCAATATATCCTGCAATGCAAATAACAAGATAGGCAAATCCGAGATTAAATAATGTTACGATGGTAAGGCCTATTGCCATAACAAATTGGACCAAAAGACCGAACTGCATCATTTTAATCGAGCCAACATGTTTAACAAAACGGCTATTTAATGTATTCATAAACACCATAACTATTATATTGAATGCAAAGTAGTAGCCAAAATTAGTTGATGCAACACCGTGTAGATTCATATATACAAAAGGTCCTAAGCTTAAAAATGAAAATAATCCAGCTCCAGAAAATGCACCTAACATCATATAAGTTAATACTTGGCGATGCCTGAACAGTGTAATAAAATTACTTAAAATACGAATTAAACTGAATTTATCGCATTTTGTTTTTGTAAGTGTTTCAGGAATAAATGCGATCACTAGACCAAAGCAAGTCAAAGCAATTAGGCTAATAGTGTAGAAATTGGCTTGCCAATTAAACCAATATAAAATAAATCCACCAATAATTGGTGCGAGTAATGGTGCTACATTGGATATCAGCATGACAAACGACATCATTTTAGAAAATTCGTCACGATCACGATAAATATCTTTCATTAACGCATTAATGACTATTGCTGTAGCCGCTGCCGCAATGCCATGGAAAAAGCGAGCTGTAATTAATTGATTAATATTGTTGGCAATACCACAGCTTAACGCCGCAACTATAAAAATAATTAGACCCAAAATGAGAACATTACGACGCCCATAACTATCTGTGAGTGGTCCAAATAAAAGTTGTCCAACAGAAAATCCTAATAAATAGCAACTAATTGTTAGCTGTACCGTGCCATCGGTAACATTAAAGTCGCGTGCAATCGTTGGCATACTAGGTAAATACATATCTATGGATAAAGGCATCAACATAGAAAGTAATCCAAGGATAAAAATAAGCGCTTGTTTGGAAATTTTAATATCACTTAAACAATCTTGAGTTGGCACGTCATACTTCCTTCAAATTTTTTTAAAATGCACCTAAAATATGTCATATAAATGAGATAAAATTATTTAAAAAATATTCATTTATCTAAATGGAAAGTTGCTATTAAGATTAATGTAAATTATATGTGTCAATTAAACGAGTCGATTTCATCTTGTGAAAGTGGTCGATATTCACCTTCAGGTATATCAAGAATTACCTTACCTATTTGTTTGCGATGCAATTCAACAACATGGTTATTGACTGCTGCAAACATGCGTTTAACTTGATGATATCGTCCTTCACTAATAGTTAATTCAGCGTGAAAGTCATCAATAATATTTAATTTCGCTGGTTTGGTAAGTGATTTCTCATTTTTTAATTGGATACCATTTTTAAATATATCAATCAGTTCAATACATAATGGCTGTTCAACCGTGACGGCATAGACTTTTTCGCAATGATGTTTGGGTGATGTAATACGGTGTGACCACTTACCATCATCAGTAAGTAGAACAAGTCCTGTAGTATCAAGATCAAGTCTACCTGCTGCATGCAATTTTTCAGGCATTGGTTCATCAATAAAATAAAGTATAGTAGGGTGGTCAGGATCATCAGTCGAACAGACATAACCTTGAGGTTTATTAAGCATAAAGTAACGATTATTGGTTACGGGTATGATTTCATAACCATCATACTCAACCACTTGCTCGGGTAATAACTGGTAAGCACCTGATTTTATAATTTCACCATCGACAGTCACTTTTTTAGCTTTGAGTTCTTTGGTTACAATAGTGCGGCTAGCGCCTAAGTGATGAGCGAGAAATTTATCTAATCGCATAATTTAAACAATATCCTTGTATTACTCTAGAGGTGTGTATATATCAAAACGGTGATTTTTAGTTTTAATTTCTGCCGTTGGTTTTTGGTCGGCTAAAAAAGGAGCATAATCGGGCCTTTTTACAACTACACGTTTTTTGGCAAGTTGCCTTGCGGGTTCTAATAAGCTGTCAGCATCGTTGTCACTACCAACTAATAGTTGAAAAATGCGCATCTCTTTTTTGACAAGCGCACTTTTTTGACGATGCGGAAACATTGGATCGAGATAAATAACATCAGGTTTTTCAGGGTAAGTGCTCAATCCCTCAATGCTTGAATGATAAATTAAACGTAAATGTTGCTCAAGCCAACTACCGATTTGGGGATCTTGGTAGGCACGCTGCAAGCCATCTTCTAGCAATGCAGCAACAACAGGATGCCTTTCAAACATAGTGACATGGCAACCGATTGATGCTAAAACAAATGCATCTCGACCAAGCCCTGCTGTGGTATCAAGAACTGTAGGTAAATACTCACCTTTGATACCTACTGCTTTAGCAATTGCTTCGCCACGTCCACCACCAAATTGGCGACGATGAGCCATTGTTCCAGAAACAAAGTTTACGCATATTGCCCCTAGTTTTGGTTCGTCAGTTTTTTGTAACTCAAGTTGATTGTTTTGGGTAACAAGAGCGAATGGAAGATCAGCATGTGTGGATAACCACTGCTCAGCTAATAATTTTAGCTGAGCAAAGTTAGAATTAGTGGATACCATAATGACGAAGTAATGCTTCAAGTTGAGGTTCACGCCCTCGGAAGTTTTTAAATAATGTCATAGGCTCATCGCTACCACCCTGTGACAAGATATTATCAAGAAATGCATTGCCTGTTTTAGCGTTGAAAATACCTTCTTCTTCAAAACGTGAAAATGCATCAGCGGATAATACTTCTGCCCATAAATAGCTATAATAACCTGCAGCATAACCACCAGCAAAGATATGGCTAAATGCGTGTGGAAATCTTCCCCATTCAACGGTAGGAACAACCGCAACTTGCTTTCTTATTTCAGCCAATGTATTTAAAATATCAGGATCTTTTTGTGTATGTAATTTAAAGTCAAAAAGACCAAATTCCAATTGGCGTAAAATAAATAGTGCTGCTTGATAGTTTTTAGCATCTAGCATTTTTTCTAACATTTCCGCAGGGAGCGGTTCACCAGTTTGATAATGCCCAGATATGAATGCAAGCGCTTCAGGCTGCCAGCACCAATTTTCTAAAAATTGACTTGGTAATTCAACAGCATCCCATGGCACCCCATTAATACCAGAAACTGACGAAGTATCAATTTCGGTTAACATGTGGTGTAAACCATGACCAAATTCATGGAAAAGGGTTGTGACTTCGTCGTGTGTAAATAGTGCTGGTTTATCACCAACAGGGCGATTGAAGTTACAAGTTAAATAGGCAACGGGTTTTTGTACATGACCATCAGCAAAACGCATACGACCAATACAATCATCCATCCAAGCGCCGCCACGCTTATGTTCACGTGCATATAAATCAAGATAGAAACTACCTTTTAACTCACCATTTGCGGCAAAGAGATCATAAAATTTAACTTCAGGATCCCAAACTTCAACGCCTTGTCGCTCTTTGGCTGTAATACCAAAAATGCGATGCACTACTTCAAATAAACCATTAATAACTCGTTGTTGAGGGAAATAAGGGCGCAATTCTTCATCGTTGATAGCGTACAAATGCTGTTTTTGCTTTTCACTATAATAAGCTATATCCCATGGTTTGATGTCACTTGCGCCAAAAAACTCATAAGCATAACGTTTAAGATCTGCTAACTCTTTTTCACCTTGAGGTTTAGCTTTAGTTGCTAAATTAGTCAAAAATTCAATCACTTGGGTGGTTGAGCTTGCCATTTTTGTTGCTAGTGATTTATTAGCATAATTATCGAAGCCTAGTAATAGTGCAAGCTCATTACGAAGCGTTAAGATTTGTTTGATAATTTCAGTGTTATCCCACTTACCTGCGTTTGGTCCTTGATCTGACGCACGAGTATTATAGGCTTGGTAAAGTTCAAATCGTAAATCACGATTATCACAGTAGGTCATGACGGGAAGATAACTTGGTATATCTAAGGTTAGTAACCAGCCCTCTTTATCTTTTAATTTAGCCTGTTCTTTTGCGGCAGAAAGCGCACTTTCAGGCATGCCAGATAGTTCTTTGATATCGGTAATTAATTTTGACCATCCCATGGTGGCATCGAGCACATTGTTACTATATTTTGAGGATAATTCTGATAATTTTGCGACAATTTCACCGTAACGTTTCTGTTTGTCATCGGGTAAGCCAATTCCAGATAATTCAAAATCACGTAGTGCATTATCAACCACTTTTTTCTGTGCTTTGGTTAAAGTAGCATATTGTTCGCTTTCTTTGAGTTGCTTATAAGCTTGATATAAAGGTCTATGTTGCCCAACCCATGTGCTGTACTCAGATAGTAATGGCAGACAAGCTTCATAAGCTTCACGTAATTCAGGGCTATTTTTAACTGAGTTAAGATGACTAACTGGAGACCAAGCTCGTCCAAATTTTTCGTCTGCTTCATCAATTGGTTGAATTAAGTTATCCCAAGTATATTGGCTATTTTGCTTTAATACTGCTTCAATGGTATTTCTGCAGTTTTTTAAAGTTTCTTGTATAGCAGGCAAAACATGTTCGGGTTTAATTTGTGAAAAAAGGGGTAATGGTGCATCTGTTAATAATGGATTAGTCATGTAGCGATACCTTTATACAAATGGTGTTGTCTATTGATACAACATAATATGGTGGCGAAAACAATTAATTCAAGGGATTATCATGCTAAGAAATGGTTATAATCCCATAAGTTTGCGTTCACGTTGCCATTCAGTGGGGGTATAAGTCTTTATAGAAAGCGCATGAATACGGTTATCATTAATAAATTCAGCCAAAGGGGCATAGATTGCTTGTTGTTTTTTCACTCGATTTAAATCGGCAAATAATTCTCCTACAGCAATAACTTGGAAATGGCTTCCATCATCGGTTAGGACATGTACATCATCAAGTTCAAGCGAATTTTTTAATTTGTTTATAATTTCTTGTTTATCCATTATTCATACTCATCATTAATGTAAATTATGGTGTGGGGGTTGTTAAAAAGTTTCCGGTAACTATGTGTTTCAGTATAAAAATTAACATTTTCTAAATATTAATTACAGGTTGTAGATCATACAATGTAATTAATGTTTGTAGCTGAGGATTAATACCTTTGAGCTTTACATGATATTTATTGCAAAAATAAATTAAAGTTGCGAGCCCTGAAGAATCAACCCGAGTAAGTTGAGCAACATCAATGCAATTTACACCATTTAAAATAGTATTTTGTGTTGACCACAAATCGTTTAAAGAGTGAACATCAAGTTCACCCTGTAAAGATAATATTTCTTGTTGTTTTTCTGTTTTTATTCGCGACATTATGGCTAGCCTTTTGGTTTAGCGTTTGGGTCAATATTGCGATTTGAAAGATCAGTTAATTGTTTAGTTAATGCGTCAATACCATCTTGGCGTAAAATTGTTGACCACTCATTTTGCTTGGTGGTGATCATGCTGACGCCTTCTGCAACTAAATCATAAGCTTTCCATTCGCCAGTGACAGAGTTTTTACGCCATTGGAAATCAATACGTAATGGTTGTTGATTTTTATCCGGTTGATTTAATAAAACACGAATGGAAATAAGTGTTTTGCCAGTTAAATCTTTTGGCGATTCAACTTGATAGGTTTGACCATTATACATAGATAATGCTTGAGCAAAAGCTTGTACCAGATAGTTTTCAAAAGCCGCGAAATAAGCTGTGCGTTGTGCCTCTGTTGCACTTTTATAATAATTACCTAAAATCAATGCGCCAGCATATTTGACTTGTACATAAGGTAATAGATCCGATTTTACAATCTCTTTGAGTTTGTTAGGGTTTGATTTTAAAGCTGCAGATTGTGCATTCATGGTGCTAAAAATCTTATCAGCAGCAACTTGCATTTCTTTATAGGGATCGTTTTCAGCAAAAGCTGTAGAACTAAACAATAAAGCTAATACTAAAAAAATGGTTGTTTTAAATTTGTTTAACATGTTAACTCCTTAGTTTTCAATTGTATCTTCTTTTTTATCTTTGTTGGCTTTGTCTTTATCTGATGAGCCACCTATGCTGTAAAGGAATTTACCAATAAGATCTTCTAAAATGATGGCTGGTGTGGTGTTTTGCACAACAAAACCTTCGAGTAAGTATGGCGGAGTTTTATTTTTTTCTGCTTTAGCTACAACAGCAGGGTCAACGCCTATTGCGTCAATATTAAATTCTGTTTCTCTATCAACGCCTATATTGATATCAATAAATTGTTCTCCAAGTATTCCAGATGTCTTAATTGCAAGTGAACTTGAACTTGGAATTTTGTTATATTGTGTATCGATATCCATTGCTACATAAGGTTTGTATTGATTACCATTCGACAAATTTAGCGAAATATTATTGACGCGGCCAATGACTACCCCACCAATTTTGATAGGTGAGCGAGCTTTTAATCCTCCGATATTTTCAAACACAGCATAGACACGATAAGTGTTATGGCTAGCAAATGATGTTGGATCGGTAACTCTAAAACACAAAAATAGCACTGAGCAAATAACCAGCACCATAAATAATCCAACGGTAATTTCAACTTTACGATTCATGTCTATGACCTCAATGACTAAACATTAATGCGGTTAAAATAAAATCTAACCCCAAAATAACTAATGATGAATAAACAACGGTATTTGTTGTTGCTCGACTAATTCCTTCTGATGTTGGTACGCAATCATAACCATTAAACAGTGCAATCCAAGTACTAGCAATGGCAAATGCAAAGCTTTTTACAAAACAGTTACCTAGATCATGCCACCAATCAACATTACTTTGAATAGATGACCAAAAAAAGCCTGCATCAATACCTTTCCAATCAACACCTACAATAACACCACCTAAAATACCAACGGTAACAAAAATTGCAGTTAAAAATGGCATACTGAAAAAACCAGCCCAAAAACGAGGTGCAATAATACGTCGTAATGGATCAATTGCCATCATTTCCATACTTGATAGCTGCTCAGTTGCTTTCATTAAGCCGATTTCAGCCGTTAATGCAGAGCCAGCACGACCTGCAAACAGCAAACCAGCAACAACAGGACCTAACTCACGAAGTAGGGCAAGGGCTACCATCATTCCAAGGCTGGCTTCAGCACCAAAAGTGGTCAGAATAAAATAACCTTGCAAGGCCAAAACCATGCCAATAAAAAGACCAGAAACAATAATAATAGTGAGTGATTGTACTCCAACAAAATAAAATTGCTTAATGAGTAATGGGAATTGTTTATTAAATTGTGGCTTACCAATTAATGCCCTAAAGAGCATCACACCAGAACGACCAATCATTGCAATGACATCAATAAACCATTGTCCTAATTTTGCCAGTATATTTAACATTATTTTGTACCTCTGCTTAGGTCTAATTTGTAATCTTCAGCAGGATAATGAAAAGGTACTGGACCATCAGCCAACCCGTCAAGGAATTGTTTTACTCGTAAATCATCATTATCACGTAATTGCTGTGATGTACCACCTGCAATAATATGTTGTTCGGCTACAATATAAGCATAATCTGCAATACTGAGCACTTCGGTCACGTCATGGCTAACAACGATACAGGTTAATCCTAATGATTGGTTGATTTCAGATATCAGTTTAACAATAACACCCATAGATATAGGATCTTGCCCAGCAAAAGGTTCATCAAACATAATTAAATCGGGATCAAGCGCAATGGCTCTAGCTAATGCTGCTCGCCTTGCCATACCACCAGATAGTTCCGATGGCATCATTTGAGCTGCACCACGTAAACCAACAGCTTGTAATTTCATTAAGACTAAATTATGCAATATAGGTTCAGGTAATTTGAAGTGCTCACGTAGTGGGTAAGCAACATTATCAAACACAGTTAGATCGGTAAATAAAGCTCCCGATTGGAATAACATGCTAATGCGTTTGCGTACTTCATAAAGTCGGGAGCGAGACATGCTTGGAATGTCTTCTCCATCGAATAAAATTTTTCCTGACTGCGGTTTTAATTGACCACCAATGAGCCTTAGTAGTGTGGTTTTACCAATTCCTGAAGGTCCCATGATTGCTGTCACTTTTCCTTTAGGGACATTCAAACTCATATTTTTATAAATAGGCCTTGTTCCACGATAAAAAGACATATCGTGAATTTCAACCAAATTTTGTTGTAATGCGTTTGTCACATTGATTTCCTAGATTTCTAGAATGGTAAAATTTTGCTTATTTTACTTGATATTTGTAAATAAAGAAATCAATTAAACGTGTTGCCTATTTGTGTATAACTGCTCAATAAATAGTTTTTATACTCGATGGCTGATTTTTATAGGCAAACAGAGGTTTTACGTAAAATATCTTATTAGAGAGATAAAAGATAATTAAGGCTATTTTTCTAAATAATAAATGGGGAAAGTTATATTTTAGCTCCCCCCATTTTTTACTGATCATGCATAACTAAAAGTGATTATGTGTTTTATTCATGCCGTGCTTTACGAGCTAAATAATTACCAGTGCTTTGAATAAATTGTATAGCGATAACTAATATCACCACGCAGATATAAGTAACAGTATTATCAAAACGTTGATAACCGTATGACACAGCTAAATCACCAATACCGCCAGCACCAATAGCACCAGCCATCGCTGTAGCACCAATTAAACCTATAGTAGCAGTTGTAAGCGTTAAAATTAAAGAGCTAAATGCCTCTGGTAACATAAAATACCAAATAATTTGTATTGGCGTCGCTCCCATTGATTGAGCCGCTTCAATAATACCACTATTCACGTCAAGTAATGAATTTTCAACTAATCTAGCAATGTAAGGAGCAACATAAAATGTTAACGGAACAATCGCTGCTATAGTGCCAATAGAGCTATTTACAATGACCTTTGTTAAAGGTTGGATAGCAACTAATAAAATAATAAAAGGCAATGAGCGAACTATATTAATAATCGGGTTGATAATTCGAAACACTCGACGATTTTCTAATAGTCCATAAGGTCTTGTTGTAACTAAGCAAATACCAAGTGGAATTCCGATTAATGAACCTAAAATTAAGGAGAAAACTACCATAATTAGGGTGTCATAGAATGCTTGAACAAATTGTTCAGTGGTTACTGATGTTGCAAAGCAAGAGGCCAAATAGTCAATTATAGTATTAAATATTTCCATTTTTACTCATCTCCCAATGTTTAATTTCAGTGACTTGCACACCGCACTCACGTAAGTAATGTACTGATTCTTTGATATTACTATCGTTACCTTTTAGTTGAACAAACATACTACCTAAAACCGTTTTTTCGATTTCTGACATATGGGCAAACAAAATATTGACGATAACTTTTTGTTGCAGTATAAGTGAATTCATCACGGGTTCTGACGCAGATCTTCCTAAGAATTCGAGCTTAAATAATTTAATATTGTCTTTTTTACCTTCTATTTCTAACAAATTTTCCACAACACCATTTGGAATTTGATCGTTGATCACTGAGCTAACAAAATTTTGAGTAGTTTGGTGTTTTGGTTGTCCAAATACGTCAAGTACGTTACCTTGTTCTATAATCTTGCCTTTTTCCATTACTGCAACTTTATGGCAAATTTGTTCAATTACATGCATTTCGTGAGTGATTAACACGACTGTTATTTTATATTCTTCATTGATTTTTTTGATTAAATCTAAAATAGCTTGAGTGGTTTGTGGATCAAGTGCTGAAGTTGCTTCATCACATAGTAAAATATCAGGACCGTTGGCTAATGCTCGGGCGATACCAATACGCTGTTTTTGCCCACCAGAAAGCTCTTTGGGATAGCTGTTAGCTTTATCACTTAATCCAACAAATTCCAAAAGTTCATAGACTTTTTGTTTAATCGAATGTTTACCTTTTTTGATTAAAATTAAAGGAATAGCAATATTTTCAAATACGGTTTTTGATTCAAGCAAATTAAAATGCTGAAAAATCATACCAATTTTTTGACGGGTTTGACGTAATTCATTACTAGATAATTGATTTAATAGTTTATTTTGAATAATGACATTGCCTTGTGTTGGTTTTTCAAGAAAGTTAATTAAGCGCACTAAGGTACTTTTACCTGCGCCGCTGTAACCAATAATGCCGTAAATATCACCTTTACTGATGGTTAAATTAATATCGTTTAAAGCTTGTGTTGTGACGCCATTTCTTTCATATTGTTTTGAGACATGTTCAAATTTAATCATTGTTCATCACCTATTTATTTTGTTCTAGTTGAATAAGTGCTTGCTTAGGCAATTTGGCTGAATCATTTATTGCAGGTGTTTATATTGCATATTCAACGATTGACAATAATTGATATATCTAACGGTATCACAGGTTAAATTGTTGCTCTAATAATCGTTTTTTATATCTTATTCCATATAGTTATAAGATAGAATTACTTGGAATAAATGAATGCTTTTTTCTGTGTTAGAGTGTATTTTATGCTTATAGCTTATAGAGGATAGCTGAAATGAAAAATGCGTTTATCAAACAAAAAATATTTAAATACATATCAGTCGTTTTAGTTGCTAGTTCAGTGTTTTTGACTATTGGTTGTGATAATTCGTCTAAACCAGTCGATAATCAGACAAAAAAAGAAATTAGCATGGGCGTATCACCAGGTCCATATAACGATCTTTTTAATGATGCTGTTAAACCCATACTTGAATCAGAGGGTTATAAGGTTAAATTAGTGAATTTTCCGCATTTACTTGAATCAGACGTAGCTTTAAGTGAAGGTAGTATTGATTTAACCGTTGCACAGCACACAGCTTATATGAATGTGTTTAATGCCCAGCGTAAAGCAAATTTAAAATCGGTTGTGCATGTACCATCGGTACCTGCGGCAATATTTTCAAATAAGTTCACCTCACTAACGCAAGTTTTTTCAGGAGCAAAAGTTGCTATTCCACAAGATGCTTCTAATGCAGCTCGTTCATATAATCTACTAGAAAAAGCTGGTTGGATAAAATTAAAAAATAATACAAATCCTATTATTGTTAGTAAAAATGATATTGCTCAAAATATTGCAGGGATTGAAATTATTGAAATGGATTCGGCCAATATTCCTAGAGTGCTTAATGAATTAGATTTTGCGGTAATTCCAGGTAGCATTGTTTATTCTGCTAATATTGACTCGAACAAAGCATTACTTTCTGAAACCATCATTCCTGATTTGGAAATTATGGTTGTAGTGAATGAAGGAAACGAAAATAGTCGATGGGCTCAAGATGTGAAGCGTATTTATCAATCTCAACAATTTAAAGATTATATGAAAACACATAACCAAAATGGTTATTGGGTGATGCCTCAAGAATAAGCATAGCAAGGTAAAGTAATGAAGAAAAGCCCGTTTTATAACGGGCATTTTAGTATCGTGCCATCTGTTTATCAATTGTTAGCGCCCAAGCATCAATCCCTCCTGTAAGATTATAGAGAAAGTTAGGATCAAAACCGTTTTCTGCTAAATAATGAGCAACAGTTAGGCTACGTCTTCCGTGATGACAATAAATAACAATATCGATTTCATCTGGGATTTTATCTAGATATAAAGGGATCATATTCATTGGAATATGAGTTGCGTTGCCAATACTGCAAATGGCTATTTCATAGGGTTCTCGTACATCGAGTAGAAATAGATTATCTTGCTGATTTAATTTTTGTGCAAGTTCTGTGGGAGTGATTTCTTTTATTGTCATTATTTAAAACTTATTAAAGTGCTTGTAAAAAAGTTTCAGGAAACTATACGTTTAAGTATAAAATTTTAACTTCAATTTTAAATTTATTAATAGCATCCTACAACGATATTGCAGAATGCTATTTCCTACTTAGGCTTCTAGTGCCTTGTTAATTTTCTCAAATAAATCTTTAGATAAATTTTCAATTTTTAGCAATGCCTCAAGTGCTTTTCGCATCTGCTTTTGACGCTTTTTGTCATAACGTTTTAATCGAATTAGAGGATCGATAAGCCTTGCTGCAACTTGCGGATTTTTTTTGTTTAACTCAGTGAGAATTTCAACTAAAAATTGATAACCACTGCCATCTTCAGCGTGAAATGCCACAGGGTTATTATTTACAAATGCTCCAATTAATGCACGAATCCGATTTGGGTTACTGAGTGTAAATGAGCGGTGAGTTAATAATTTTTTCACGGTAACAAGAACATTCTTTTCTGGGCTTGTTGCGTTTAGTGCTAACCATTTGTCCATAACAAGTCCATCTTGATGCCATTTGTCATCAAAGTTAGCCAATAACTCAGTTCGACAATCAAGTTCAGCTTTTACAGCAACACTCAAGGCGGCTAAACAATCAGTCATATTATTTGCTTGATAATATTGTTGGTTAACCAATGTATTGGCGTGCGAATTATCATCGGCATGAGCTAATAAAGTTAAACAACAGTTTTTAAGTGACCGCTTAGCAATGTCATTATGTTTAATTTGATATTGTGACGTTTTATTGTGGTGATAAACGGCTGATAATTCATCATAAAGTTCGTTTGCAAAATGAGTTAACAAAAATAGACGCACTTGATGAATTGCGATTGGATCAACCACAGTAAATAAATTCGCCAACTCGTTTTCAGATGGCAAGGTTAATATTTGTGCAATAAGGAAAGGGTCAGTTTTTTCTGATAACAATACGGCTCTAAATGCATCTAATACTGAATCAGGCAACATTAAATTTTGATTTTCTTGATAATTTTTCACATTCAAGCGAACATATTTTGCTAATAACATTTGAGCTGCATCGTAACGGCTAAATGCGTTAGTAGCGTGTTGCATTAAGAAAATAAGATCATTATCTTGATAATCATAAGTTAACTTAACAGGTGCTGAAAAATCACGTAATACTGAAATAATCGGTTTTTGAGTTACGTTATCAAAGATAAATTGTTGTTTGTTTTGTGTTAAATTTAAAACATGGTGAACAGATTTGCCTTGGTATTGCAGTGGAATTATTTGACCATTATGTTGATATAACTCGATATCAAGTGGGATATGCAAAGCTTGTTTTTGTGCTTGATCTTGAGTAGCTGGCGTATATTGTTCTACTGTTAAAGTATATTGTTGATTTTTCTCGTCATAATTATCGGTAACGGTTAATTCAGGTGTTCCTGATTGGCTATACCATAATTTAAATTGAGTTAAATCGATACCTGAGGCATCTTGCATGGCTGCAACAAAATCATCACAAGTTGCGGCACTACCATCATGGCGTTTAAAATAAAGTTTCATCCCTGCTTGGAATTTATCTTCTCCTAATAAAGTATGCATCATTCGAATAACTTCAGCGCCTTTTTCGTACACGGTGACTGTGTAAAAGTTATTCATTTCTATTACTTGTTCAGGCCGAATAGGGTGAGACATTGGGCTAGCATCTTCGGCAAATTGAACGGTGCGCAAAAGTTTGACATCCTCAATGCGTTTTACTGAACGAGATCCCATATCAGCGCTAAATTCCTGATCTCGAAATACAGTTAATCCTTCTTTTAAACTAAGTTGGAACCAGTCGCGACAGGTTACCCGATTACCAGTCCAGTTGTGAAAATATTCATGACCAATTACACCTTCAATACCTAAATAGTCATCATCTGTTGCTGTTTGTGGCTTGGCAAGCACATATTTTGAATTAAAGATATTTAATCCTTTGTTTTCCATTGCTCCCATATTGAAAAAATCAACCGCTACAATCATAAAGATATCTAAGTCGTATTCAAGCCCAAAGCGTGTTTCGTCCCAACGCATGGCATTTTTTAAGCTTGTCATAGCCCACTGCGAACGATCTAAATTACCTTTATCAACGTAAATTTCTAAATCAACTTTCCGTTTTGATTGCGTGATAAACTGATCTCTTAAAATATCAAAATCACCAGCAACTAATGCAAATAAGTAAGCCGGTTTTGGAAAAGGATCTTGCCATTGTACCCAATGACGTCCATCAGCAAGCTCGCCTTGCGCTATGCGATTACCGTTCGAAAGTAGATAAGGATAATGTTGTTTATTCGCGGTAATACGTGTTGAAAAGCGAGCAAGAACGTCAGGTCTGTCAAGATAATAGGTAATATGGCGGAATCCTTCTGCTTCACATTGAGTACAGAGCGCTTCGCCTGATACATATAATCCTTCAAGTGCTGTATTGTCAATTGGTTTAATTTCGTTAACAATCGTTAATGTAAATTCTGCTGGAACACGCTGAATGATTAAGCCAGCTTTTGTGAGCTGATAATCATGCCATGGTTGTTCGTCAATATTAACAGAAATCAATTTAAGATCTTCACCATCTAAAATTAAATTGTCCACTTCATTATTTTTCTTAATAACACGGCTACGAGCTGTGACGGTTGTTATTTTGGGAGCTAAATCAAAATCAAGATCAATGTCGGTAATGGTAAAATCGGGTGATTTATAATCAAGACGATTTTTGGCAATAGGCTGCGATTCAGGTGTTTTTATATTCATGTTGTTATGACCTTTTGGTTTGAAATCAATTTATATTTTATACTGATCGATATTATAGTCGATTAAAAACAATCTTATTACATAATTAATCTATATCTTCATTATTATTCTGCTATAATCTTTGAAATTTTTATTTAAAGCAATAGCACTAAATTTACATGTTACCAGCAATAATTACATCAATATTAGATACTGATGCTTATAAGTTGCATATGCAGCAGGCTGTATTTCATTACTACCCAGAGGTAACTGTCGTTGCCCAGTTTCGTTGTCGTAGTGATGATTTATTGGGACAATATGTTGATGAAATAATACGTCAAGTGAAATTAATGGAATCATTAGCGCTGTCTGATGATGAATTTAACTATTTATCAAATATTTCCTTTTTTAAATCTGACTATTTAAATTGGCTTAAAAAATGGCGTTTCAATAGTGATTTGCTCACTATAAAAAATGAAGATGGAGTGCTTTCTATTACAATTGAAGGTAAATGGCTAGATGTTATTCTATGGGAAGTGCCATTACTTGCCGTTATCAGTGAAATTGTTCATAAAGATCGTTCACCTAATATTGGAGTTTCTGAGGCACTAGCTCGGCTAAAAGATAAATTGGCGTTGTTTAATGAAAAAACAGCTAATATGGATATGTCGGGCTTTAATTTAATGGATTTTGGTACACGTAGGCGTTATTCGTTTGCGGTGCAAGAGGCAGTTGTCAGTTATTTGAAAACACACTTTCATAACTTTTATAGTACTAGCAATTATTTACTGGCTTATCGTTTAGGGCTTACTCCTGTTGGAACCCAAGCGCACGAGTGGTTTCAAGCTCATCAACGTTTAAGTGCTAATCTTCAAGATTGCCAAAGAAATGCTCTTCAAGTTTGGTTAGATGAATATCCTCATGACTTAGGAATAGCATTAACAGATTGTATTACAATGGATGCATTTTTACGTGATTTTGATTTGCATTTTGCTTCCCATTATCAAGGGCTTCGTCATGATTCAGGTGATTCAATTCAATGGGGTGAAAAAGCAATTGCTCATTATCAGCAATTGGGCATAGATCCACAAACTAAACTTTTGGTTTTTTCTGATAGCTTAAATTTTGATAAGGCGATTAAAATCTATCAACATTTTAATCATCGCGTAAAATTATCTTTTGGCGTCGGTGGTTTTTTAGCTTGTGATATTCCATCTAAAGATGCCAATACCAAAGCATTGAACATTGTGCTTAAATTAACGGAATGTAACAATCAATCAGTGGCTAAACTATCAGATAGTCCAGGTAAAACGATATCTCAGGATTTAGATTTTATTGATGAATTAAAACGAACTTTTAGTGTTAAACAATGATAATAATTCATGTTTAACTTATTATTAATATTAGAAACTAAAAATTAGTAATAAGAAACAAGTTATTCAAGAATTCCATTTCGTTATGGGATAGTCTTTAGAATATATCTGTATTACTTTAAATATTACTTAAACAAATTAATGTAGAGATGGATAATTAAATGACTTCAGTTGCACCTATTGTTGATGTGTTACAAGGCAAAATTGCTGTTGGTAGCACTATTTCAGTTCAAGGCTGGGTAAGAACTCGCCGTGATTCTAAAGCAGGTATTTCATTTTTAGCTGTTTACGATGGTTCCTGCTTTGACCCTATTCAAGCTGTTATTGAAAATAATTTACCTAATTATGAACAAGAAATCTTGCGTCTAACAGCTGGTTGTTCCGTTAAAGTCACTGGTAAAGTAGTGGAGTCACCAGGTCAAGGTCAAAAATATGAATTACAAGCAACGCAAGTTGAAGTGTATGGCTTTGTTGACGATCCCGAAACTTACCCAATGGCAGCAAAGCGCCATTCAATTGAATATCTTCGTGAAGTGGCTCACTTGCGTGCAAGAACCAATATTGTTGGTGCGATAACGCGTGTACGCCATACGCTTGCGCAAGCAATTCATCAGTTTTTTAATGATCGTGGCTTTTATTGGCTATCAACTCCTATTATTACCGCATCAGATACTGAAGGGGCGGGCGAAATGTTTCGCGTTTCAACACTTGATATGCTAAATCTGCCTAAATCTGATAATGGTAAAGTTGATTTTGATAAAGATTTCTTTGGTAAAGAAGCTTTTTTAACCGTTTCAGGACAATTAAACGCTGAAACTTATGCTTGTGCACTTTCTAAAGTTTATACTTTTGGTCCAACATTTAGAGCAGAGAACTCAAATACTACTCGTCATTTAGCTGAGTTTTGGATGATGGAGCCTGAAGTAGCATTTGCTGATCTAGATGATAACGCTAAGCTTGCTGAGGATATGTTGAAATATGTGTTTAAAGAAGTGCTAGAAAAACGTGCTGATGATATGCAATTTTTTGCTCAGCATGTCGATAAAGAAGCAATCAATCGTCTTGAAAACTTTATTAATGCTGATTTTGCTCAAGTGGATTACACTGATGCTATCACTATATTACAAAATTGTGATGCTAAATTTGAAAACCCAGTCAGCTGGGGAATTGATTTAGCTTCAGAACATGAACGTTATTTAGCTGAACAACATTTTAAAGCACCAGTGGTAGTAAAAAATTATCCGAAAGATATTAAAGCGTTTTATATGCGTATGAATGATGACGGTAAAACGGTAGCGGCAATGGATGTTTTAGCGCCAGGAATTGGTGAAATCATTGGTGGATCTCAGCGTGAGGAGCGTTTAGATATGTTGGATAAGCGCATGGACGAATTGGGACTCAAAAAAGAAGATTATTGGTGGTATCGTGATTTACGTCGATACGGTACTGTGCCGCATTCTGGTTTTGGTCTTGGTTTTGAACGTTTAATTGTTTATGTAACAGGTGTTCAAAATGTGCGCGATGTTATCCCATTCCCAAGAACGCCGCGTAATGCAAACTTTTAAGTTGATTAAAATCCCTAACAAGAATTTATTGAGAGTTACAGTAGGTAGATATTAATCTGTTTTAGTTTAAAAAACAATCAAACAGGCTTAAATTTAGACTTAGACACTACATTTAATGAAAAGTTCGCTTGATTTTAAAAAAAATTTATACATAATTTACACTACTGTAAAAAGTAGAAAAATAATAGATAAAAATATTATTTTTTGGATGAATAATTATTGTACGAAAATTGACACTAAACTTATGGAAGTGTCTTTTTAAAAAATAACCATGAGGGTAAAAAATGAAACGTAATCTATTAGCAATCGCTATCCCTGCGCTTTTAGTCGCAGCTGGTGCAAATGCATCTATCGAAGTTTGGAACAAAGATGGTAATAAAGTTGACTTTTACGGCCGAGTAAAAGCAGCTAACAACATCACTGACCGTGGTCAAAAAGGCGAAGGTGACGATACTTCAGCTCGTTTAGGTATGTCAGGCCAAACTCAAATCACTGATAGCGTAACTGGTTATGGTCGTTGGGAATATGAAGCTAAAGCGGGTAAAAGTAAAGACGGCAGTAGTGAAGTACGTTATGCATTCGCTGGTTTAAACTTTGGTGATGCTGGTTCATTCGACTATGGTCGTAATGACGGTGTGTTAAAAGCAATTACTGCTTATACTGACGTATTACCACAATTTGGTGGCGATGCAGCAAACAATGAATGGCATGTTCTTTCAGAACGTACTAAAGCTGTTGCAACTTACCGTAACAATAACTTCTTTGGTTTAACCGATGATATTAGCTTTGCATTACAATATGCCGATAATGGTGATGCAGTTAAAGATATTGAGAATAAAAAATGGTTAGACCCTGTATCAGGTACTACTAAAGATCGTATTAACCATAAATCCAAAGAAGCTTGGGGTGCAAATGTTCAATGGAATATTTTTGACACTGGTTTAACAGCTGGTGCAGGTTACGCTCAAACTTCAAAAAGTGATAGCCGTCAAAGTACTTGGGCAACTGGTCTTAAATATGATAACTATAATTTATATTTAGGTGCTAACTATTTCCAAAGTAAACATAAGAATGCGGTTGGTACTTATGGATTAATTGGTGATTACGTTTATCATATAAGAGATACAGATTTAAAAGTCAGAGGATTTGAATTAGTTGCTCAATATGGTATCGATCTTGAAGTTGGTCGTTTAACTCCTTCTCTAGCTTATGTTCAACACAAAGTTAAATCTTCTGATTATGATAATTTTTCAAAATATGGTTACCGTTGGAAGTATAGAGGTTTCAATTCACCAGAAGCTAAGTATGTATCTGTAGGTGCAACTTACGATTTAAACAAGAACTTTAGTACGATTGTTGAATATAAATTCAATCTTCTTGATCGTAAAGATTTTGGTGCAGCTTCAAATACTGAAAATCCACGTGGTCACGATACTAAACCAGGTACTAAAGATGTGTTAGGCGTTGGTTTAATTTACCAATTCTAATCGCTTAATATCTTATAAAAAGGCACTTAGGTGCCTTTTTTTTCATCTTTTGAATTCATTCCCACCTAAAAAAACATTTTATGCCTAAAAAAATTTATAATAAGTATTAAAATATTCGAAAATTCGCAGAATAAATCTAAATTCCATTGTTAAATAGGCAATGTGGCATTAGAGCCATGTTTATTAGGCAAAATGGCTATCACAGTAATAATATAATTGCTGATTATTAGCAGTTATTTGTTAAACCAGAGCAAAGCAATTTGCATCTTTAATAATATAAAATACCTTTGAGGGTAAAAAATGAAACGTAATCTATTAGCAATCGCTATTCCTGCACTTTTAATTGCAGGTACAGCAAACGCTTCTATTGAAGTGTGGAATAAAGACGGTAATAAAGTTGACTTTTATGGTCGTGTTTACGCATTAAACTATATTACTGATCGCAATAACCAAACAGGTGAAGGTGACAAGACCACTGCACGTTTAGGTATGTCAGGTCAAACACAAGTGACCGACAGCGTAACTGGCTATGGTCGTTGGGAATATGAAGCAAAAACAGGTAAAAATGCTGATAATGAAACTCGTTATGCATTTGCTGGTTTAAACTTTGGTGATTTTGGTTCATTCGACTATGGTCGCAATGATGGTGTATTAAAAACATTAACATCTTACACTGACGTTTTACCAGAATTTGGTGGTGATGCTTCTGATAATGATCTTTATGCATTAACAGCTCGTACTAAAGCCGTTGCAACCTACCGTAATTCAGATTTCTTTGGCTTAGTGAATGGTTTACGCTTTGCTGTTCAATATGCGGATAACGGAGATAACAGCTCAACACGTCATTTCGGTAATTATACTCTTAATGATAAACGCAATAGTGCTGAAGCATGGGGTTCAGTTGTTGATTGGGATGTGCTTGATACTGGTTTATCTGTTGGTGCTGGTTATGCACAAACTGGTGGTCATAAAGATGCTAAAGCATGGTCAGCTGGTATTAAATATGACAACGACAACCTTTATTTAGCTGCGTTATATATTCAAGGTAAACAAAAATATGGCTGGGATAATGCCTCAACTACTCGTAGCGCTGATGATTTAAAAACCAAAGGCTATGAATTAGTTGCTCAATATGGTATTGACTTTGAAGTAGGACGTTTAACGCCATCTGTTGCTTATATCCAACATAAAGTTAAAGACGCATCTAGTTATTCAAGTGATGCAGGGCTTAAAGGTAATGATTTAGCTAAATATGTTGATGTTGGTTTAACTTATGACTTTAACAAAAACCTACAAGCTATTATCGATTATAAAATTAACTTGTTAGATAAAGATGATATCGGTGCACGCCGTGCTTTATATGAAGATGGTTCATTTACTAAATCACAAATCAAGGGCACAACAAAAGACACAGTAGCACTTGGTTTAATTTACCAATTCTAATTGATTGTATCTTTGTTTTTAAAAGGCACTTCGGTGCCTTTTTTATTATCTATTATCTATTATCAATTAAATAAACCTTGCGCTTTGATTAATACTCTGTTAAAAATTAAAAAAATATAATAATGAATTAGGATACAATGATGCTATATACCACACGTAAATTACTAGCTAAAAAAAATATTGCTTTAGTTGCTCACGATCATCTGAAAGATTCTTTATTAAATTGGTGTAAAAAAAATCGTGAAGAGCTTTCTCGTCATAATTTATGTGGCACGGGCACTACTGGAACATTAATAAAGCAAGAAACAGGATTAAATATCACGCCAATGTTAAGTGGTCCGATGGGGGGAGATCAGCAGATAGGTGCATTAATTGCAGAAGGTAAAATTGATATCTTAATCTTTTTTTGGGATCCACTTAATGCTGTACCTCACGATCCAGATGTGAAAGCGTTGTTACGATTATCTACTGTTTGGAATATTCCAGTTGCCACTAATCAATCCACAGCTAATGCATTAATTCAGTCCTCTATTTTTACGCAAGAAGTTGATATTGAAATTCCTGATTATCAAAACTATTTAACTCAAAGAGTTAAATAAATGCCAATACCGTCTCAAATTCGTAAAACAGGTCGGCAAATACTTTTACTTGATAATCTGTTTATTGTCTTGCGTTAGGATTTCGGCAATTTGTTCACAAGGTTTTGGTATATTATTGGCAATAGTATTGCTGATTGCTCTAGCTAAAAACCTATAATGTTATGGATAACTTTAAGTTATCTGCATTATCAATTTAAAAATGAGTCACCAAGCACCCTATTAAAATGCGGAAGATTGGCTAATTTTGCCATCTTTAAATAAAATCGCTTCGCCAGTATTAAGTTTTTGCCATATCTCATTTGAAGTTAATGGTAAGGTTGAAATGATAGTAACAATATCATTGGGTGTTGTATGTTTTTGAAAATCAATTTCTACATCTTCGTCCAATAATTTTGCTTTGCCAAATGGTGCTTTACGGGTTATCCAATGCAAATTTGTTGTGCAATATGCAAACACATATTGCCCATCAGAAAGTAGCATATTGAATATGCCTAGTTGGCTTAATTGATCGGCACATTGCTTAATAAAATTAAATAGCTCAAGATCATCGACAGGTTTTTGTAAATATTTTTGCTGTAATTGATTAATTAAATAGCAAAAGGCAAATTCGCTATCGGTTTCTCCAACTGGTTGAAAAAGCCCTGTATCTAAATTTTGGTAATTGGTTAATTGTCCATTATGGGCAAAAGTCCAATTTTTACCCCAGAGTTCGCGGGTGAATGGGTGGGTATTTTCTAGTGCGACACCGCCTCGATTTGCTTGTCGAATATGAGCAATCACAGCTTTAGATTTGATGGGATATTCTTTCACCATTTTAGCAATAGGCGAATAGCTACAAGGCTCTGGATCTTTAAATGTTCGGCAACCTTTTCCTTCGTAGAAAGTAATTCCCCAACCATCTTTGTGAGGACCTTTGTCCCCACCTCGTTTAATTAAGCTAGTAAAACTAAAGCAGATATCAGTTGGCACATTAGCACTCATACCCAATAATTCACACATATTATTTTGCCATCTCTTTTTCAATTAACAGAATAAGAATATGAATAACTTTGATGTGGATTTCTTGCACACGATCGGCATAACCAAAATGTGGAACACGAATATCAACATCGGCAAGTCCATTCATCTTACCACCATCTTTACCAGTTAACGCAATAATTTTCATCCCTTTTTGTTTTGCTGCTTCAATAGCCTTAAGCACGTTAGCTGAATTTCCTGAAGTTGAGATACCTAAAAGCACATCACCTTTTTGACCTACACCTTCAACATAACGTGAAAAAATAGAATCAAATCCAAAATCATTACCTACACACGAAATGTGGCTTACATCTGATATGGCAATCGCAGGATAAGCAGGGCGATTATCACGATAGCGACCAGTTAATTCTTCAGCAAAATGCATAGCATCACAATGAGAGCCACCATTACCACATGATAAAACTTTACCACCATGTTTAAACGAATCAGCAATTAAAATAGCAGCTTTTTGGATTTGTTGGAGATTTTTATCGTCTGAAACAAAATTAGTTAATACGTCAATAGCTTGGTTTAATTCATCACGAATATTGTCAATATACACAGGTATTTCTCCATCAATAATAAATAAATTTATAGACTATTGTAGTTTGTTCAAAATTGCTTGCAAGCGATAAAAATAAGATTCCTTATTTTGGTAAAAACATATTTAGTAAATATGCCATTAAGTGCAAAAATAAACATTGAAATAGAAATAAATTAAGGTTGTTTCTAATAATGATGGTTGAAATAACAACAAAATTTAAATTAATTTTAAATTTAACAAATAATACATTTGCAAATAGTTAAATTCTTTGCGTTTATTTTAAATAATATATTGGGTAGAACTTGGTCGTAACGCTATTTGCCAATAGGATAAGTCTATAATTCGTGATACAATTTATTTATTAATTTTCACGCAAAACAGAGTGAAATGGCATAAAATAGAATTAATAAGGAAATTATATGCAAACGATTGAAGGTAAAGTTGCTGCACCAAAAGCTAAAGTTGCAATTGTAGTGGCGCGTTTTAATCATTTTATTAATGATAGCCTAGTAAATGGTGCAATTGATGCATTGACACGTATAGGACAAGTTGATGATAAAAATATCACTGTTATTTGGGTTCCTGGTGCTTATGAAATTCCTCTAGCTGTTAAAGTTGCCGCACAGTCAAAAAAATATGATGCTGTTGTGGCGTTAGGTACCGTAATTCGTGGTAGTACAGCGCATTTTGATTTTGTTGCTGGTGAATCAAGCTCTGGATTATTAAGTACAAGTTTAGATAACACTATTCCAGTAGGGTTTGGTATTTTAACCACCGAAAGTATAGAACAAGCAATTGAACGTGCAGGCACTAAGGCAGGCAATAAAGGGGCTGAAGCTGCATTAACTGCGCTGGAAATGCTAAATATTATTAAAGCAATTAAGGAGTAATTTTGTGGCATTAGTTAATCCTCGTCGTCGAGCAAGAGAATGTGCGGTACAAGCCATTTACTCTTGGCAAGTTTCTAGAAACGATCTTGCTGATGTTGAGACAAGTTTTATTGCAGAACAAGATATGAAAGGCGTCGATTCTAAGTATTTTCGTGAATTATTAAATGGTGTAGCAAAAAATACTGCCGAATTAGATGATAAAATGACGCCTTATCTCACTGAACGATCTGTTGATGAATTAGGACAAATTGAATTAGCGATACTTAGAATCGCACTATATGAATTAATGAAACGTCAAGATGTGCCCTATAAAGTGGTAATTAATGAAGCCATTGATTTAACAAAAACCTTCGGTGCTGCTGACAGCCATAAATTTGTTAATGGCGTATTAGATAAAATAGCCCCAACCATCCGTACGCGATAACCGATTAATTGTGAGATTGATATGAACGACAATACCGAAAAAAATAAACCATCTATTTTTTACGCCAAAAATAGTGAATCTAAAAAACATTCTCGCTCGGCTATTGAAAAGCCCTCTCGATGGAAAGAGAAGCGTAAAGATGATTCATTTCAGTTGAAATCTAAACGAGATCGTCATGATCGTATTGAAACATTCAAACCTCGAAATGATAAATCTGAGTTTGCAAAAAAGCGGTTTAATGTTGAACTTAATCAATCTCAATCATCTATCGATAATGATTCACCATGGCAAAAAAAGGTTCGTGCTAATGATCAAGTACCGACCTTTGGTTATGATGGCTATCGCCAACGTAAAGAAGAAACTTTAGTTTATAGTGAAAATAGCTGTAAAGCAGTTTTCAAACATCGACGCACAGCTATTGTTAAACTATTTATTACCCAAGAGATGACTTATCAGTTTAAAGATCTAATAGACTGGTTAGTCAAACAACGGTTAGGTTATGATGTTATCTCTAGTGAGCAAATTAGTAAAATAACTCAAACTCAACACCATGGCGGTGTCTGCCTAATTGTAAAAAAACGTGTCCCACTTACCTTATTGGATTATTTAGAAAACAGTAGTAATAAAGATCGTGATTGTATTTTAGCTATTGACGATGTTCATAATCCCCATAATTTAGGTGGCTTAATTCGTAGTGCTGCTTTTTATGGTGTTAATGGCGTTATATTACGTCAAACAAATTTACTTGATAGTGGCGCTGCCATGCGTGTGGCAGAAGGTGGTATTGAGGCTGTTGAATCAATTAAAAGTGATGATTTTGTTGCTTCACTTGATATGCTCAAACAGCGTGGTTACCAAGTTGTTGCGTTATTACCGTGTCAGGCAAAATCCATTGCATCAACTGAATTGCATAAAATCAAGTTTGATAAAAAAGTTGCGTTAGTTATATTTCAACAAATTAATATAAAACTTATTAATTGTGCTAATGTTGTTGTCCATTTAAAGGGAAATGATAACATGCCTGCGTTAAATATTTCGGTTGCAACGGGTATTTTATTATCTAATTTACAAAAATAATAAAGTATTATTTTATCTTTATTATCAACTATTTGTATGGTAAAAGTTATTTTACTAATTGGTAAAATATATCAAATAGCATGATTTGATTAGAAATTGCTTTTTTTTTCTGTAAATTGTTATTAGTTATTGTGTGTTATTGGTAATGGTTATGGCTTTAAAGCATAAAGTTGGTTTAATTTTTGGGAAGTTTTATCCTTTACATTGTGGTCATATTTATTTGATTGAAAAAGCAATGAGCCAAGTTGATGTGTTACATATCATATTGGGCTGTGAGGAATCACGTGATAAGCAGCTATTTGATAAAAGCCGCTTACCCAAACAACCACAAGTTAGCGACCGCTTTTCATGGTTAAAAGAGACGTTTAAAGATCGCCACAATATTCATATCCATGTACTTGATGAAGCTGGTATTGAATTTTATCCCAATGGATGGCAAGATTGGAGTTGTCGCGTTAAGCAAATTCTTTCCGAACATAAAATTAAGCCTAACGTAGTATTTACTAGTGAACCGCAAGATGTCAAAAATCATGAACTCTATTTTGGCTGTCCGGTAATCATTGTTGATGCCAATCGAGATTTTATAAGCATCAGCGCAACCCAAATCCGTGAAAATCCTTATAAAAACTGGTCTTATATCGCACAAGCAGCAAAACCTTTTTTTGTTAAAAAAGTAGCTATTGTTGGTCAAAATAGATTTCGTGATTTACCTATTCAATTTGCCAATATTTATAATACTCAATATGTACCTAACGGTTATATTAATTATATTGAGCGAGAAATCTTAACTCAGCATAACAAACGCTATTTGAGTGAATCCGATTTTATGAAAATTGCGATGTTACATGTAGAACGGATTTCAAAAGCTGTTGAAAGCGCCAATAAGGTTGTTTTTACCTCAATTGATTTTGAAACATTAGCACAGTACTACCATCAATTATTTCAAAAAGATAATAAAATTTTAAAAGCTTTTAAAGACAGTTATCATTTTGATTTAGTCATTCATGAAAAAGATTTAAATCCAAAATCCTCACGGCTGGAACATTTTGAAACAATCACAAAAGAGGTTGAAGCATTATTGATTTAGTTCATCACATTTATTGTGGCTTATGTTAAAATAAGTCAAATATTTGTGATAGGTAAATTTTTATGTCTCAATCTTCTGACAAACAAGACGATACAAATCAAGAAAAAATTGATTTTGGTTACAAACAAGTTCCCAAACAAGAAAAAGTAAAACGTGTTGCTGAAGTATTTCATTCTGTTGCTGATAAATATGATGTTATGAATGATCTAATGTCATTTGGCATACATCGTATTTGGAAAAAAATTACCATTGAATATAGTAGCGTGCGTAAAGGTCAAAAAGTTTTAGATTTGGCAGGAGGCACTGGTGATTTAACGGCAAAATTCTCGCAACTTGTTGGTGATGATGGATTGGTTGTGTTAGCTGATATTAACGAATCGATGTTAAAAGTGGGACGAGATAAGCTACGTGACAAAGGCTTATTTAAAAACATTGAATATGTACAAGCTAATGCCGAGGAATTACCTTTTGCAGATAACTATTTCGATTGTGTTACTATTTCATTTGGATTACGTAATGTCACCGACAAAGAAAAAGCATTACGATCCATGTGGCGAGTATTAAAACTTGGCGGGCGTTTATTAATTCTTGAATTCTCTAAACCGCAATATCAAATTCTGAATAAAGCGTATGATCTATACTCATTTACCATGTTACCATTGATGGGGAAAATAGTGGCAAATGATTCTGAAAGTTACCGTTATTTAGCTGAATCTATCCGTATGCATCCTGATCAAAATACATTGAAAAAAATGATGGAAGATGCAGGATTTGTCGATGTGAAATATCACAATATGACTGGTGGTATAGTTGCGTTACATACTGGCTTTAAATTTTGATGCGATGAATAATAATGACATTTTTTAGACTGTTTAAAATATTAACTGTATTCCGAGCTTATCAATTAAATGAATTGTTGCCAAAACATCGTTCATCAAAATGGTTGCGTACTTTATTATTTTGTATGTTTTGGGTTAGAGCTAAAGCAAAACATCAAGAAATCGGTGAACGTTTACAACTAGCGTTACAAGAACTAGGTCCAGTTTGGGTGAAAATTGGACAAATGATCTCAACTCGACGAGATATTTTACCAAAACACATAGCCGATGCTTTGGCAAAATTACAAGACCAAGTTAACCCTATTGACGGTAAAATTGCCAAACAAATAATTGAGTCAGCTTTAGAGCAGCCAATTGATTATTATTTTGCAGATTTTGACGAAAAACCAATAGCATCAGCATCAATAGCACAAGTTCATAAGGCGATATTAAAACGTAGTCAAGCCGAAGTAGTTATCAAAGTATTGCGTCCTAACATTTTACACGTTATCCAAGCCGATATTAGTTTGATGTATTGGGTGGCTAAACAATTAACTAAGCGGATTGAATCAGGCGAAAAATTACGAGCGGTTGAAATAGTGCATGATTATGAAATGACACTATTAAAAGAGTTAGATTTACAAAAAGAAGCTTACAACACGGCTAGATTACGCGATAATTTTATCAATAGCGACATTTTATATATCCCTTATGTTTACCAAGATTTATGTCGAAAAAATGTGATGGTTGAAGAGCGCATTAAAGGGATCCCCATTGCAGATATCGATCAGTTAAAGCAAAATAATGTTGATATGAAATTACTTGCAGAACGAGGAGTACAAGCTTTTTTTACCCAAGTGTTTCGTGATAACTTTTTTCATGCTGACATGCATCCAGGCAACATTTTTGTTGATATTACAGAACCACAAAATCCACGTTATATTGGTATTGATTGTGCGATTGTTGGTATATTAAGTGCTGATGATCAACGCTATCTTGCAGAAAATTTCTTAGCATTTTTCAATCGAGATTATCGAAAAATAGCCGAAACCTATATTGCATCAGGCTGGGTACCAGCAACAACAGATGTTATTGCACTTGAAATGGCAATGCGCAATGTATGTGAGCCCGCATTTTCAAAACCACTTTCTGAAATCTCATTTTCACAGATTTTACTGCAATTATTTCAAGTTGCACGCCAATTTGACATGGATATCCAACCCCAACTAACCTTACTTGAAAAAACGCTATTTTATATTGAAGGACTTGGTCGTCAGCTTTATCCAGAACTTGATTTGTGGCAAACAGCAAAGCCGTTTTTAGAAAAGTGGTATCGAGATAAATATAGTGCTAAAAAGATACTACAACAAGCTTGGGAATCGTTGCCTCAGTGGCGGGTCATGTTGCCACAGTTACCAGAAAAATTAAATGATTATGAACGAATTTCCAAACAAATGAATGTTCAATTACAGCAAATCAATCAAGAACTTCAGCGTAGTAAAAAGCGTGAACGAAATTTATATACAGCGATTGCACTATTTTGTGCATTATGTATTATTATACTAATTGTGCATTAAGAATTGAGCACAAAACTAGTTATTTGGGAAAATTGTAGTTTGTGTGTATAATTTAGGTATTAACCTTACTGGAGATAATTATCATGATGCCAAGCTTGCCTCAACTCCTCATATTAGTTGCTGTTGTTGTTTTGTTATTTGGAACAAAAAAATTACGAACATTAGGGTCCGATCTTGGCGCATCAATTAAAGGCTTTAAAAAAGCGATGAATGATGATGACGGCCACGACCAAAAAGAGCAAGACAATTTACAAAAAGTCGAGAATATTGACTCATCAGATACTAACAATACAGATACTAACAATAGCAAAAAAGAGTAACCCGTGTTCGACATCAGCTTTGGTCAGTTACTATTGGTATTAATTATTGGTCTAGTGGTTTTAGGGCCAGAAAGGTTACCTATTGCCATAAAAACAGTTGCAGGATGGATAAAAGTACTCCGCCGAATGTCTGCTACTGTACAGTTAGAATTAAATAAAGAACTTAAACTGCAAGAGTTACAAGACAGTCTAAAAAAGGCTGAACAAAGTGGTTTAACAACACTTACGCCAGAGATTCAAGAATCAATTGATGATTTAAAGCGCGTAACAGAATCATTACAAAACGAGATCGACTCTGCAACGCTGATCGATTCTCACTCTCACTCAGATAAAAATAAATCATGACCGACGACGCTACACAACCATTAATTGGACATCTTGTTGAACTTAGAACACGGCTTCTACGCTCTATTATCTGTATTTTGCTAGTATTAGCTTGCTTACTCTATTTTTCCAATGATATTTATCATATCGTGGCAAATCCACTTATCAGCCAATTACCTCAAGGTAGTAGCATGATAGCAACAGATATTGCAGCACCATTTTTTACCCCAATTAAGCTAACTGCGGTGGTGGCAATATTTATCTCAATTCCTTACATACTGTATCAAGTTTGGGGATTTATCGCACCAGCACTATATCAACATGAAAAACGTCTTGTAATGCCGTTAATTGTATCAAGCACAATTCTCTTTTATCTTGGTATCGCATTTGCTTACTTTGTGGTGTTTCCACTAGCATTTTACTTTTTTATTCACACTGCACCTATTGATGTAGCTATCAATACAGATATTACAAAATACCTTGATTTTGTAATGACACTCTTTATTGTTTTTGGATTTGCTTTCGAAGTGCCAGTTGCCATTATACTACTTTGTTGGACAGGAATAACTACGCCTAAAAGTCTACGAAAAAAGCGCCCTTATATAATTGTTGGAGTGTTTGCCGTTGCAATGTTTGTTACACCTCCCGATGTATTTTCACAAATATTACTAGCTGTACCTATCTGTTTACTGTTTGAAATCGGCACTTTTTTTGCCCGTTTTTATCAACCACGAAAAAATGACAAAACAGAAGATAACGACAGTTATGAATCTGATAAAGATAGTTAACAGATAAAAGATGAATTAACTGAATAATTAAGGATAACAAGTCATAATGAAGACCTCATTACCTGATTTTAATTGTGCCAATGTATTAGTTGTAGGCGATATTATGTTAGATCGCTATTGGTATGGAGGAACTAATCGGATATCCCCCGAAGCGCCAGTACCTGTAGTTAAAATTGACTCTTTAGAAGAGCGACCAGGTGGTGCGGCTAATGTTGCTATGAATATTACATCGCTTTGTGGTAACGCGAGACTAATCGGATTAACAGGTATTGATGAACCAGCCAAAATTCTTGATGAACAGCTAAGTAAACACAAAGTTCAATGTGATTTTGTCTCTGTTTCAACACACCCAACCATAACTAAACTACGAGTCTTATCACGCAATCAACAATTGATCCGTATTGATTTTGAAGAAGGATTTGGCAATATTGATGCAACTCCTATTCTTGAGCGTATTCAAACAGCATTGGCGACGCATAAAGTATTGGTTCTGTCGGACTATGCTAAAGGAGCATTATCAGCAGTTCAAGCAATGATTAAGCTTGCTAATCAAGCAAATGTACCGATTCTAGTTGATCCTAAAGGGACTGATTTTGAACGTTACCGTGGTGCAACAATCTTAACCCCTAATATGTCAGAGTTTGAGGCGGTAGTTGGTCATTGTCAAAGTGAAGATGAAATCATAGAAAAAGGCCACCAACTGATTAAACAGTACCAACTAAAAGCGCTATTGATTACACGAAGCGAAAAAGGCATGACATTGCTTCAATTAGATAAACCAACTTATCATCTACCGACTCAAGCTAAAGAAGTATTTGATGTAACAGGTGCTGGCGATACTGTAATTGCCACATTAGCTGCAGCTTTAGCCGCAGGGCAATCTTTAGAGGAAAGCTGTTTCTTAGCCAATGCGGCAGCGGGTGTTGTTGTTGGTAAACTTGGCACTTCAACAGTATCACAAGTAGAGTTAAGTAATGCCATTCGAGCACGTGCCGATGACGGATTTGGTGTAATGACAGAAGAAGAACTCAAAGAAGAAGTTCAAAAAGCACGGATGCGTGGTGAAAAAATTGTCATGACCAATGGTTGCTTTGATATTTTACACGCAGGACATGTTTCTTACCTTGCTAATGCGCGTAAACTTGGTGATCGTCTAATAGTTGCTGTGAACAGCGATGCCTCGGTTAAGCAGTTAAAAGGTGAATCAAGACCAATAAACCCACTTATGCAACGAATGATTGTATTAGGTGCACTTGATTCAGTTGATTGGGTCGTACCATTTGAGGAAGAAACACCACAGCGATTAATAGCCACTATTTTACCCGATGTATTAGTCAAAGGTGGCGATTATAAACCTGAAGATATAGCAGGCGGTAAAGAAGTTATTGCTGCTGGTGGAACTGTTAAAGTGCTCAATTTTGAAGATGGATGTTCAACAACCAACATTATTAATGCAATAAAAACACGCTAAGCTAAATAATCACAAATAAAATTGGCTACTTGGAAATAAGTAGCTGATCGGCTTTTCAGCTCTTAATAACCTTAGTTAATTCTTATTTAAGATAAAAATCGGCAAAAAAAATTAATACAACTTTAATTAATCGATAATAACTATTGTTAAATTTCAAAATTAATACTTTTTTTATTGTGATCTTTATGCAAAGCTAATAAGCAAATAACGAAAAAGAGTATTAAGGATATTTTATGACCAAACATTATGATTACATTGCCATTGGTGGTGGTAGTGGAGGGATAGCATCAATTAATCGAGCTGCGTCCTATGGAAAAAAATGTGCCATTATTGAAGCTAAATTATTAGGTGGAACCTGTGTTAATGTTGGTTGTGTACCCAAAAAAGTAATGTGGTATGGTGCTCAAATTGCAGAAGCTATTAAACATTATGGTCCTGATTACGGTTTTGATACCACTATTAATCAATTTAATTGGGATAAATTAATTGCTAGTCGAACTGCTTATATTGATCGCATTCATCAGTCTTATGATCGGGTACTTACTAATAACAAAGTTGACGTCATTCATGGCTATGCAAAATTTGTTGACTCTCACACCGTTGAGGTAAATGGTGAACACTATAGTGCTGATCATATTCTAATTGCTGTTGGCGGAAAACCAAGCATTCCCAATATTCCAGGTGCGCAATATGGCATTACTTCAGATGGCTTTTTTGCTCTAAAAGCCTTGCCAAAACGTGTGGCAGTTGTTGGCGCAGGTTATATTGCTTGCGAAATAGCAAGCGTATTACACGCTTTGGGCGCACAAACACATCAATTTGTTCGCAATGCTACACCACTACGATCTTTTGATCCGCTTATTATTGAAACCTTAATGGAAGTTATTACTACTGAAGGACAACAATTACATACTTTTGCGGTTCCAAAATCGGTAATTAAAAATAGTGATAATTCACTAACATTAAACCTCGAAAATGGCGAAAGTTACACAGTTGATTGTTTAATTTGGGCGATTGGACGTGATCCAGCAACAAATGACATGAATTTACAGGCGGCAGGAATTGCGGTTGATAATAAAGGTTTTGTTATCGTCGACAAATACCAAAACACCAATGTCCCGGGCATCTATTCTGTCGGTGATGATATTACAGGCGCTATAGCGCTAACACCTGTTGCAGTTGCCGCAGGGCGCCGCTTATCAGAAAGGTTATTTAACAATAAACCTGATGAACATTTAGATTACAGTAATATTCCGACCGTCGTATTTACTCATCCTGCAATTGGTGCAGTAGGATTGACTGAACCGGAAGCAATACAGCAGTATGGTGAAGAAAACGTAAAAGTGTATAAATCAACATTTACAGCAATGTACACCGCAGTAACACAGCATCGACAACCTTGTCGAATGAAATTAGTATGCGTGGGGAGAGATGAAAAAATTGTTGGTATTCATGGCATTGGTTACGGAATGGACGAAATGTTACAAGGCTTTGCAGTAGCGCTTAAAATGGGAGCAACTAAAAAAGACTTTGATAATACGGTGGCTATTCACCCAACTGCTGCCGAAGAGTTTGTTACCATGCGTTAAAAACGACCGATAGTAGTAATAAAAAAGCAGGCTATTAGTCCTGCTTTTTTGTTAATATTTTTATATATTAGGGCGTGTTGATCTTTCGTGATTATTTTTTAGACGGCATGATGTGAGTTATAATAATTCTGCAAAAAACAACCAT